>JADJGZ010000031.1 GCA_016707785.1 Bacteroidales bacterium
TAACAAAGTATAGGCCATGATTTTGAAATCCATGGCTAATGACATATTTTCAAGATACAGGATGTCGAATTTCAGGCGTTCAATCATCTGGTCAACATTTTCTGCATATCCATATTTTACCTGTCCCCAGGAGGTAATTCCGGGTTTTACCTTCAGGAGCAACCTGTAATGGGGGGCACGTTCCGCGATTTGATTAATATAGTATTGCCTCTCAGGCCTTGGACCAACCAATGACATATCTCCTTTCACCACGCTAAAGAATTGGGGAATCTCATCCAACCTTACTTTCCTCAGGAATCTTCCAAATTGTGTAACCCTGCTGTCGTCCCTGGATGAGAGCATAGGAGTGCCATTCTCAGCACCCACTTTCATCGACCTGAACTTAGGGATCATAAAGGGCTTTCCATTGATGCCAATCCTTTCCTGTCGGTAGATAACAGGGCCTTTGGATGTAAATAGCACACCCAGGTAACAGAAAATATATACTGGAATTAAGAGGATTATGGCAATTAAAGCTATAACAACATCGAAGGTGCGCTTGAGTGATAACTGCCAGGGTGGCATAAAGTCGAAGGAGACCTGGATCAATGGCGTCTGATAGATGGAAGTCGTCTTCACTGTTCCTAATAAGAAGTCCTGCATATCCGGTATTACTTTAATTACAACATTGGTATCTTCTATTTCCGAAATGATCTTTTCAATAGTCTTATGTTCTGAACGTTCAGTGGCTATGATTACTTCTTCTACATCCATTTCCATAATCAACTTCTTTAAATTCCTGTAATGTCCGAAATTTGGGATGAACTCCTCCAGCTTATAACTGGGATACTCAACTGCATGAACAAAACCTATAAACCTGTTTCCTGAAGATGCAGGCTGATTCTCAATTTCATTGTAAATGGCAACAGCATTTCCATTGCTTCCCACAATGAGAGTGTTGAACCCGATCTTCCTGTGCCTGAGTTTATAAAGTGTAACTGAGGTAAGGATATAACGAAAAGTAAAGGTGAGGAAGAAATGGAAGCTGAACAGGGTTAAAAATGATTTATAATAGCTTTTATAACTGGTAATTACATCATCCAGCAGCAGGGAGAAGAATATGATGATTACACCGATAATTGTAATCAGCAGGGTTTGCCCAAGTTCTCGCATTCTTGCTTTACGGTAAACGCGATGATAGGCGCCGGACATCGCATATAAAAACATCCAGAAGGCAGGTATCAGCACGATCCCAAAATGGAAATTCCTGTCGTTTAAAACCAACTGAAGTGTGTCGTTGATTGCAGGTGTTTCGGAGATCTTCCTGCTATAGAAAAACAGGCTCCAGGCTAGTGCAGCTGACAGCAAATCGGCAATAATATATCTGGCGGTATGTAGTTTTTTATTCATCATTACTGTCAGAAATGCAGCAGTTTAATATTATCAAGGAAAATTTCACCGGCAGTTTCTCCTTCCTGCTTTCTCGCACTCAGGTAGATCCTGAATTTCGTGGCATCAGTATTAAAGGAGACAGTAGGAGTAAGGTTGATATAGATTTTATTCCATGTACTTGATGGATTTACGATAACTACAGGTTGTTGTGTCAGTTGGGTGCCATAAATAAACATGCCAACTGTCAGTGGACAAGTGGATTTGTAATTCAATTCAAGAAATACATAGGATTTTTCCTCAGGCAAGGTTTTTGAAAAGACGAAAGAATCATGGCTGATACTCTCAAAAAATGAAGAATCATCTGGCAGGCTGATTTTTGCTGCATAGGTATTTCCTTCTCCCGGAAATGCTGAAGACAGGGATGGTTCACCTACCCGTGTAAGTTTTATTGAACTTCTGGCTGTTGTATCCAGTGAAAGATTTGGATCTTCAAAATCTTCAATCCAGCCAAACACTGTAGATGGTTTATAGCGGGTACTGATATGACCCAGGACAACTTCATTCTCACGGTTAAGCGTCACATTTATTGAAATAGTGTCATAGAAAGGGTAGGGGACCCTTGTTTCGGAAATTCCGTTGAGTTTTATCCCGGGTTGAATATTCAAAATGGTTGATCCGGCTTTTAGAACAGGGAAACTCGCTGGAAGCTCAAAAGCTCCTTCCAGGTCATTGCCGGCATATACCCATGCATCTACAATTTTATTGGAAGCAGTCCCCTGATCCGTTGTTACATTCAGACTGATGGAATCAATCGAAATATAAGACGGTATATCAAGATCGGATACCTTTTGACAGGAACTGATAACAAAACTCAGTGCTACCAGTATCATCAAGGATAACCAATGTGTGTATTTTTTAATCATTTTAAGGAATTAGTGGGTCTTACTATTCTTTTATAACATCTGAAGTTTACTCAGGGAGTTATTCACTTTATCGAGTATCTGGTGCGACACCAGTAATGCCTGGTATCCATCCATGATGGTAACCGGAGGTGAAGTGTTGCTGAGTATTGCTTTCGCAAAACTTGACAACTCAGTTTGTATGGCATTTATAGGTTGAATGACAGGTTTCTCAAAATACAATTGTCTTGCATCCTTGCCATTTCCAGGATCCAGTAAGGGCAATAATGGATCGGGTCTGCTGCCATTCAGGTTCTTGATTCTGACAATTTCTGCTTCTTTATTAAGGAAATCAACAGCTATATAAGCATCTCTTTGAAAAAACCTTGATTTTCTCATAGTTTTCAACGAAATCCTGCTGGCTGTCAGATTGGCAACGCAACCATTGTCAAATTCCAACCTTGCACTTGCAATATCTGCCGAACTGCTGATTACAGATACACCACTGGCACTGATTTTCCTGATATTGGCCTTTACCACATTGAGTACAATATCAATATCATGTATCATCAGATCCAGGATAACAGGAACATCAATCCCCCTTGTATTAAATCCTGAAAGCCGGTGTGATTCAATGAACATTGGAGTTTCAAAGTAAGGCAGGGCTGCAAGGAAAGCCGGGTTAAAGCGCTCCACATGCCCAACCTGTACCTTTACATTGGCTTCATGAGCAATATCCATCAGCTGTAATGCTTCAGCCGGAGTGGTAACGATTGGTTTTTCAATAAAAACATGCTTGAATCTCTTCAAAGCATAAGCTGCATATTCAAAATGGGCAAATGTTGGGGTAACTATGTCCACTACATCCACTGAATCAATCAGCGCATCAAACGTCTCAAATGGGAAAATTCCAAATTCAGACTTGATTCTTTCTACAATCTCAGTGTTTGTATCAAAGAATCCAACTAATTCGAAATCAGGAATTTGTTTAATACAATTAATGTGGATCTTGCCTAAATGCCCCGCCCCAATCACTCCAATTTTCAACATACCCTTTTTTTTGCAAAAGTAGAAAAAGCGCCTTGCCTGATCAGAAAATCTTATTCCTTTTCATTGAACAATGATTAATAGGGCAAAGGTCAGATGTAAAGGTTGCATTTAAGATAATATTTTTAGCACTTTTTTTGAGAAAATGAAATGCACCTTATTTAGACAGGTTCTCATAACATTTTGTGTCTGCTTTTTTGGAATCTGCTCTCTGCAATTTTATACATTTGCCTGAAATATATCTATACCATGAAATACACTGCTTTTACAAAATTCCATGAAGCCCTCGGAGCCAAGATGGTTGAATTTGCCGGGTTTTATATGCCTGTTCAATACTCAGGTATTAATGATGAACACGAAACTGTGAGGACTCGCCTTGGAGTATTCGATGTGTCACATATGGGGGAAATTTGGGTAAAAGGTCCAAATGCCCTGGAATTTGTTCAATGGGTGACTTCCAATGATGCATCCAAACTTGTAGATGGTAAAGTGCAATATTCTTGCTTTCCGAATGGCAGGGGTGGAATTGTGGACGATTTATTGGTTTATAAAATTAATGATGAAACGTACCTCCTGGTGGTTAATGCAGCAAATGTTGATAAAGACTGGAACTGGCTGGTAAGTCAAAATGTCATGGGTGCCGAATTGTACAATGCTTCTGATGAAATTTCTCAATTGGCTATTCAGGGTCCTTTGGCTCTGAAAGCTATGCAGAAACTTACAGATACTACTGTTACTGACATGGAGTATTATACCTTTAAAAAGCTGACGTTTGCCGGTGTAAAAGAGGTGATTTTTTCTACAACAGGTTACACTGGCTCTGGTGGATGCGAAGTGTATTTTGCCAATAAAGATGCAGATGTCATTTGGAATGCTGTAATGGAAGCAGGGGCTGAATTCGGGATTAAAGCTATTGGCCTGGCTGCCAGGGATACCCTTCGCCTCGAAATGGGATTCTGCCTGTATGGTAATGATATAGATGATAATACCAGTCCTATTGAAGCCGGCCTGGGATGGATTACCAAGTTTACGCCCGAAAAGAAGTTTATTGATAAAGATATCCTCCTCAAACAGAAAAATGAAGGTGCAAAACGGAAACTGGTGGGTTTTGAAATGATTGACCGGGGAATTCCTCGTCATGGTTATTATGTCTGCAATGAAAAAGGGGAGAAAATCGGTATAGTGACCAGTGGAACCATGGGGCCTTTCATAAAGAAAGCTGTTGGAATGGCTTATGTGCCAGTAGCTTATGCTAAAGAAGGTGCTGATATTTATATTGAGATCCGCGATAAAGCTTTAAAGGCCACTGTGGTTAAAATGCCGTTTTATAAGGCTTAAAAATCATTTACCGGGTTCAGATAGCCTGATCCTGTGGTTCCCTTAACTGACATAGCTCCTCATGCCAACAATCGAGGCTATTCTTACTCCTGTTTTATTTGAAGCCCGGGAAACCAGGCATGCCTTTGTTACAGTGGTGGTGGATGTGCTTCGTGCTACATCAGCCTTTAATGCAGCATTTGATTCAGGCATTGAATCCATTGTGCCGGTAGCCGATCTCGAACAATTAAGATATTATACAACGAAAAACTTCCTTACTGCCGCTGAAAGAGATGGAAATAAGGTTGATTTTACTGATTTCGGAAACTCTCCAACCCGCTTTCTTAATGCATCCCTCGAAGGGAGACACCTTGCCTATTCAACAACTAATGGTACCAGGGCACTTGGCATAGCTGCTCCACATGGACCGCTGATAACAGCAGCATTTACAAACCTTGATAAAGCAGTGTCCTATCTTAATGCACTTAATTTGAATGTAGTCATACTCTGTTCCGGTTGGAAAGACAGCATCAGCCTCGAGGATACCCTTTGTGCAGGTGCTATTATCCAAAATCTATCTCTCTTTCCTCAGTTTCATCCAACGGGTGATGCTGCTGAAATGTCTCAAGATATGTGGTTGAAGTATAACACAGATATCGTAGCCTGCTGCAGTCGGGGAGATCATTACCAGCGACTCCTGAACCTGGGCTTAACGGAAGATCTTAAACATTGTCTCAGTTTGAATATTTCAGAGAGCCTTCCTGTATTTGATGGACGACAATTGATTAATTTTAATTCTTCAGTTGAAATTCCTTGAAATTCAGGCTGAATTCAAACATATTGTTACTGTTACGGTTGAATAACTAATTCTATATATTGTGAAAATATTACTCCTAACCCTTTCTGCCACTATGATCATCATCATGAGTGCATGTACTCCTAAAGAGTCAAAAGAAACATCAGCTTCTGCAGATGACTTCAAATACCTGCTGGAACAATTTGCCGACCTGAAAATTATGCGTTACCAGGTGCCCGGGTTTGATGAACTTAGTCTGAAACAAAAGGAAATGATCTACTACTTAAGTCAGGCTGCTGTTTGTGGTCGGGATATTCTGTTCGATCAGAATGGGAAATATAACCTGGCGGTACGACGAGTCATGGAAAATATCTATTCCACTTATACAGGGGATAAGAATTCTGAAAGTTGGAAGAAATTCGAGGTATACCTTAAAAGAATATGGTTCAGCAATGGAATTTATCACCATTATGCATCAGATAAAATTCTTCCCGGCTTCACAAAAGACTATTTCAATGAACTCATAAAAAACAGTGATCAGGATAAATTCCCGGTTCGTGATGGTAAATCTGTTGAGGATCTGGTTGTTGAACTTTCTCCTGTGATATTTGACCCCCTTTATTACCCTAAAAAGGTAAGTCTTGATTCCGGATCTGATCTTGTAAAAGCGTCGGCTATTAATTTTTACGATGGAGTTACAGAAGAAGAAGTCGATGCATTTTATGGCTCTATGAAGCAGGCAGATCCTGAACATCCCATTGCCTTAGGCTTAAATTCAAAAGTTGTAAAGGAAAATGGTAAGCTGGTAGAAAAAGTGTACAAACTCGGCGGTCTGTATTCTGAAGCAATAGAAAAGATTGTTTTCTGGCTCGGGAAAGCCGCTGCTGTTGCAGAAAATGAACATCAGAAAAATACCCTTCTTAAACTTGTCGATTATTACAAAACCGGTGATCTTAAAACCTGGGATGAATACAATGTAATGTGGGTCACTGACCTTACCAGTGATATTGATGTTGTGAACGGGTTTATCGAAAATTATGAAGATCCTTTAAGTAGGAAAGCTACCTGGGAATCAGTAGTAAATTTTAAAAATAAGGAAGCTACAAAAAGAGCTGAAACCATTAGTTCCAATGCACAATGGTTCGAAGATAACTCCCCGGTGGATCCTCGTTTCAGAAAACAAAAGGTGAAAGGAGTATCTGCAAAAGTAATCACAGCAGCTCAACTGGGAGGCGATTGTTATCCTAGTACCCCGATAGGTATCAATCTGCCGAATGCTGACTGGATCCGCAAAGACCATGGATCCAAATCAGTGACCATTGAAAATATCACCTATTCATACGACCAGGCTGCATTAGGTAATGGCATGCTGGAAGAGTTTGTTCTATCGGACTCAGAGAGGGATTTATACAAAAAGTATGGCTCACTGGCAAGCAATGTTCATACTGATCTTCATGAATGCCTGGGTCATGGCTCCGGTCAGCTTCTCCCCAATACAAGCAGTGAAGCTTTAAAGAATTACCAAAGTGCCCTCGAAGAAGCCAGGGCTGACCTTTTTGCTTTGTATTATATCATGGATCCTAAAATGGTTGAATTAGGGGTGATACCTTCCCTGGATGCTGCCAAAACTGAGTATAACAGTTATATAAGGAATGGACTTATCACTCAGCTTACCCGCATACAACCCGGGAAAAACATAGAACAGGCACATATGAGGAACAGGCAGCTGATTTCAAAGTGGTGCCTTGAAAAAGGACAATCTGAAAAAGTAATTGAATGGGTGGTGAAAGATCAGAGAACCTATATTAAGATCAATGATTATGAGAAATTGAGAAGCCTTTTCGGTGAATTATTAGCTGAGATTCAACGTATAAAATCCGAAGGAGATTATAATGCAGGGAAGGCTTTAGTTGAAAACTATGGTGTAGTCGTTGATCAGAAATTACATTCCGAAGTTTTACTGAGGTTTGGCAGATTGAATATTGCACCCTATGGAGGTTTCATTAACCCGGTATTTAAATTGGTTGAAAAGGAGGGCAAAGTAGTAGACGTCACAGTAGAATATCCGATGGATTACTCCTTGCAAATGCTGGATTACTCAAAGAATTATTCATTCCTGCCTACATGGAATTAATCAAGTACCAGTTATTCAGTCGTCATACTATGGAAAATTTGATTGATTCCTATCGTCAATGATCCGTCCATCTGATCATGATGCTTATGCTGTTTGGAAAATCCCCGATTTCCGATGGTTCATCATGGGAAGGTTTTTCCTCACTATCGCCATACAAATGCAGTCAGTCATTGTTGGCTGGCAAATTTACGAGCTGACAAAAGATGTTTTGCTCCTCGGAATGATAGGCCTTGCTGAAGTCATCCCCTTTCTGACATTGGCTTTATATGCCGGCCATATTGCGGATAGAGTCAATCGGAAAAAGATCATTCTGATATCAGTTTTTACCTACATTATTTGTGCGGGATGGTTGTTATTCTTTAGTTTTCAATACAATTCTACAGCTAATTCCCCGAATCTTATTCCCTTGTATATCGTGATAGCTCTTACGGGCCTTGCAAGGGCATTTTTCTACCCTGCACAATCTGCATATATGGCACAGATAGTTCCAAGGGAGCTGTATTCAAATTCATCCACATGGAATAGCACGGTCTGGCATATTGCCGCCGTTTCTGGCCCTGCTTTGGGAGGCTTGATCTATGGTTTCGCAGGAATAAGAATTGCCTATGTAATTGTGGTAGTAATGGCTCTGATGAGTTTTCTCCTTTTTATGAAGATGAAGACTATCCCTCTGCCAAAGGGCAAGGGGAATGAAAAACTCCTTAATAGCCTCCTGGATGGTATCCGGTTTGTTTATCGTCAGCAAATTCTGTTAGGTGCAATGGCTCTTGATATGTTTGCTGTGCTATTCGGTGGCGCTGTTGCACTACTGCCTGTTTTTGCTGCAGAAGTCCTGATGGTTGGTCCCCAGGGACTGGGAATGCTGAGAGCTGCGCCTGCACTGGGAGCTGTTCTTATGTCGATGTACCTGGCTTATCATCCGCCTCTTAAAAGAACAGGATATAAACTCTTTGCCGGAATCACCGGTTTTGGACTCTGCATCATTGTTTTTGCCTTGTCACACAACTTTTACCTCTCCCTTTTTGTGCTCATTCTGAGTGGAGTTTTCGACAATATTAGCGTAGTAATCCGTGGGACCATCATGCAACTTTATACTCCTGATGAGATGAGGGGGAGGGTTGCCGCTGTCAATAGCATTTTTATCGGCTCATCCAATGAATTGGGGTCTTTTGAGTCGGGGGTTGCAGCCAAACTGCTCGGACTTATACCCTCCGTCATTTTTGGTGGTTCTATGACCCTACTGGTGGTTGCAGTCACTTCAAGATTTGCTCCAAAGCTTAGAAAGCTGGAAATTAATAAACTCTGATCCGGGTTGGATGCCCGCAATGAAGAGAATCAGCTAAGAAGCAAAATCGGATTAATTGAATCGCTTCCCAAAGTGAAAACTAAAGTAGCCGGTAAGGAAGAAATGGTAAGGATCACGAAAAGCCATCACTGGCACTCCTTTTGGATAACCATCTATGACAATCCCGATTTCCAGTGATTTAACCCGATCATTCAATACTCCATAATCAAAGCTAAACCCGCCTTTGAAATATAGTCCCGGATAGGGTTTTATTTCACTGAATCCAGTGAAAACAGGAGCCCGGCCATAAATATCAAAGGTATAATCAGGAGTAGTGACCGGGTAGTTAAGTTCAGGATCGAACTTTTCGGTCTTGGTAGCAAAAATGATAAAGTCAGACCGGTAATAAGAAATATATAAATAGACAGGCTTGGCCAGTCCCAGCGATAGTCCGCCTGAATAGAAGTAACGAACTTCCACGCCTCCCCAGTAAGGTTTGCGATTCAACAGGTGTTGCTGACCGACACCGGCTCTTAAGATGTATAGATTATTGAGTTTTCCGTAATAGTAAAACTTCGGATTCAGGAAGTTATCGTTATACGTTTTTTCCTGGTTAGGAGACCTCATCTCTAATAAGTCGAATTCTAAGATTCTACGGGTGAAGTAACTCTTGTTATAGCCGGTTCTGTAGCCTAATCCATATCCCAGAGTATGCAACATCACGGATCCGGATCTCTCCTTTAACAGGATGATCCCATTACTGACAGTATCCTGATCATCATCCGTTTCCTGTGCAGAAACTTGAAGTGGGAAAGTTGCCAGAAATAGGTAAAGAATTGCTACGATGCTGATAAACCGCATAACACCAAAAATAACTTTTCACAAAGTTAAGTGGAATTGAAATGAAAATTCCGGAAATGTCCGGGCAATGAAAATTTAATTATGATTACCGACTCTCAACACGGTAACGTTTATGCTCGCCATAAGCAGCACATTGCTCAGAAACACCACAAGACTGGAGGAGTAAACTTAGTAGGACGATAATGGCGAGAAATGATGCAATTTTTTTCATGTTTTAATAATGAGTCAGGTATGTACCCGGGTTTATGTTCACAAAAATATCTACATTTTCCAATATAATAACTACATTATGTCAAATATGTTGTGAAATTTGTTGGGAAAAGAATAAATATTATTTCTAAATAGCTGAAATTTGATAATCATTGAGGATGTGACATGATAGTTGCGGTCAGCATCCTATAAATGCAGTATATACATGGAACAGGTGACTCCCCGGATTGAGGCTTCTTGGCTTGAAGTACTGGAAGAAGAATTCAGAAAGGACTATTTCTTACAATTGAAGGAGTTTCTCCTGGAAGAAAGAAAAGTATATACAGTTTACCCTCCAGGTTCAAGAATATTTGCAGCCTTTAATTCAACTCCATTTCACTCAGTAAAAGTTGTTATTCTGGGGCAGGATCCATATCATGGTCCGGGACAGGCTCATGGCTTATGTTTTTCTGTACCTGATGGAGTACGAAAACCGCCTTCCCTGGTAAATATTTTTAAGGAATTACAGGATGACCTGGGGATACAAGAGCCTCTAAATGGAAATTTGGAAAAATGGGCCGCACAAGGGGTTCTATTGCTAAACGCAACATTAACAGTCAGGTCTAATCAGGCAGGTTCACATCAAAACAAGGGATGGGAGTTATTCACAGATCGAGTTATTTCACTAATTTCAGAGAAGAAATCAGGAATTGTTTTCTTATTGTGGGGGAATTATGCCCAGGCAAAAGTTTCCTTGATAGATGAAACAAAACACCTGGTTTTAAGAGCAGCTCATCCATCACCATTCTCTGTGTACCGGGGGTTCTATGGATGCCGCCACTTTTCTGCTACTAATAACTTCTTGTCTAAATCAGGAATAGCTCCTGTGGATTGGTCATTGATATAAAAGACTATGAAACTCCATCCGGCCTTATGGTTTGAAGCGAGAGAGAATCAAAAAGTCCTTTGCCTGCTTTGTCCGCATAAATGTATGCTGAATGAAGGCCAGATAGGGATTTGCCGTGTTCGGCAGAATTATGAAGGCAAGTTGAACACACTTATTTATGGACAATTGTCATCATTGCACCTGGATCCGATAGAGAAAAAGCCACTTTATCACTTTTTCCCGGGTAAATCTGTACTCTCAATCGGATCTGTCGGATGTAACCTGAGATGTACATTCTGCCAGAATTGTGAGATATCGCAGGTAGAAGTTCAGGACTCAACATTCCTTAAAGAATACAGCCCGGTTGCAATCGCTTCAATATCAGGGCTCTCAGTCAATAATATAGGGGTGGCATTCACTTATAATGAACCCGCCATATGGTATGAATTTATCCAGGATGTCTCATTAATACTGAAATCGAGGGGGATGAAGACCATAATGGTTACCAATGGGTTTATCAATCCGGAACCATTAATTGGTTTTACCGGGTTCATTGATGCTTTCAGTGTAGATTTGAAGGGGTTTACTGAACAATTCTATAAAAAAATACTCAAAGGCTCCCTGGCTCCGGTCCTTCAATCACTGGAAATCATCCGGAAAGCCGGACGCCATCTGGAAGTTGTTAACCTGGTGATTCCCGGGCTCAATGATGATCCTGTTCATTTTGAATCAATGACTCATTGGATGGCTGATCACCTGGGAAAGGAAACTATACTGCATCTTTCAGCTTATTATCCAAAGTACCTGTCAGAAGAACCCCCGACACCTTCCTCAACTTTAATGAAATTCAAGGATATCGCTCTGAAATATCTTGATTTTGTATATGTGGGAAATTTGCCAAATGAATTGAATAATACGTATTGCCCTGATTGTGGACAACTTTTGATTTCCCGCCTGGGATACAAGGTATTAAAACACGGAATCAATGAATTTGGAAGCTGTCTGAATTGCAAAAAACTTGCTTTTCAGAATTTTTAACAAAGGAAGTTAGTAATTTTTATCGTATTTTTGGCCAATACACATGTAAAGAAGTGTATAATTTGAATATTAACTTTAGGGGTCAACGATGAGGAAAAAGCTGGGCAAACATTGGAACATAGCATTAATGAGTGTGTTTATGCTCATTATTAATGTAGTAAATGCTCAGCAACTTTCAGAAGAACCGGTAGGTGGAATGGAAGAAAGTACAGTTGAAGAAGCCCCGGTAAATTTGCCTCCCAGCAGTAGCATTCTTCCTGCAGAAATGAATTTCTCACCTTTGAATACTTTCTATTCTTCCTGGGATACGCTTTATGTTCGGCGATATTCAGATCCATTGCCTTCAGTAACGGACTCCATATTACTGCCTCTGATTCCGGATGGTACCGGAAATTTTGTATTTCCCAGCAACGGGCAACTTTTATCTCCGTTTGGATACAGAGGCCGAAGGGTGCATGCCGGTGTGGACCTTAAACTCAACCTGCATGATACTGTAGTATCAGCATTTGATGGTGTAGTCAGGATGGCGAGGTATTACGCCGGATATGGTAATTGCGTTGTGATTCGCCATTATAATGGACTTGAAACGCTGTATGGTCACTTGTCCCGGATAAAGGTGAAGGTAAACCAGGTGGTTCAGGCTGGCGACCTCATCGGACTAGGTGGTAGCACAGGCAGGGCATCATGTAATCATCTCCATTTCGAAACACGTTTCCGTGGCCAGGCTTTCAATCCTAAACAATTGATTGATTTTGAGCATTTTTCATTACTTCAGGATACCCTCGTTATTACCGCACATACCTTCGGAAGAACACGTGATTATTTACCAGGTTTGAATAAGACAACAGAAACTGATATTGACAAAACAGTATCAGGAAAATCAAAAAGTACAAAAGGATCAAAGAAATATCATACCATCAGGAGCGGGGATACCTTATATGCTATTTCAAGGAAATATGGCACTTCTGTAAAACAGATCTGCGCCCTGAATGGAATTAAATCTACCAAGGTGCTTAAATTGGGTACCAAACTCAGGATTAAATAGTCAACCAACCGAATCAGTGCAGATCTGATTCTGCAAATCCATCTTCAGCATTGTTTTACATTTGATGACCAGCCAGCATGTCAATTCCACTATGGTTGAAAAGGATAGGGCTTGGAATAGTGATGCTAATCATGGTGTCATCCTGTTCTTCTCCGGGTTTACTCTCCCGCTTTGATATCAATTCCCTTTATTCCCCGACCCAACGTCCCCCGGGATTTGAGAGTAAGTTAATAAATCTGGACGATAGCATTACTCAATGCTTCCTGAAATTCCCGAAACAGCAACTATCTGTTTGGACAGATAAGGAATCAAATCAAAAGATGCATAAGGTAAAAATTGAATATTCCCTGTTTAATGATTACCAAAGTAAATCACCTGTTGATAGTGCAAGTTTTATCATCACTGAAATTCTGGATAAATCAGCCAATTCCCTATATCATCAGTACAAACTTCATGCTCAGTCAGGAAGAAATTACATCCTGAAACTTACTCTGACTGACCTTGGAAACCAGAAATCTTTTGTAGAAATACTCTCACTTGAAAAATCTAATAGGTCAGCCAGCGGATGGTTTTATTGTGAAAATGAATCCGGAGAAATGATTTATGATGAGTTATTTTCTGACGATCAATACCTACGGGTTCATTCTACTGATACAACACTTAAAAGCCTGATATGTAAAGTTTATTACCATCAGTTTCCTGCAGCAGTACCACCATTCATCGAAAAGCAACGCCCCCTTTTTGATTATAAAAAAGATAGTAGTTTTATCCTGAGTTTAAAAAATGGAAGAAGTGACTTCTTTAAACTCTCCCGGCAGGGGTTTTACCATATTCAGTCTGATACTTCCAGGCCTGAAGGATTTACTTTGTTCAGAACTTACCAGGGATACCCGGGAATTTCAAATCCTCGTCGTATGCTGGAAAACTTGCGATATATTACTTCTAACCAGGAGTTTGAAAAGATGTGGAGATCAACATATCCTAAGGAAACAGTGGATAGCTTTTGGGTCGCAAATACAGGAGGGGCGGATAGGGCTGTAGAGATGATTCGCAGCTATTATGGCAGAGTAGAAGAGGCAAACAGGTTTTTCTTTTCCTTTTGTGAAGGATGGAAGAGTGACCGTGGGATAATCTATATTATCTTTGGCCCGCCAAACCATTTGTATCGTACCGATTTTGAAGAGTATTGGACCTATGGTGAAACAAATAATAACCGTTCCTTGCAATTTACCTTTCTTAGGGTAGAGAATCCCTTTACTACCAACGATTACATTATGCTACGTCAACAAAACTATAAGTCTTACTGGTATAATGCAGTTCAACTCTGGAGGCGATAATATACTGTGATTGCCTTTTATACGATATTATTAAGTTAGATAAAGTTTGCTATTCATTATTGACGTTGAAAGAAGTGGAGTCAGGAAATCTATTAATTCAGGATTGTAGGAGGTTGAACTAATAATTCGCGTATGGAATTCAGTAAACGACAAAAGCCAAAACAGCCCGGGAACATGATCTATGGGATTCATCCTGTGTTGGAAGCCCTTGAAGCAGGTAAGGAAATTGAAAAAATCCTCATTCAGAGAGATGGAAAAAGTACAGTGACCAGGCAGATATTGTCGCTGGCTGCAACCCTCGAAGTCCCTGTTCAGAAAGTTCCTTCAGATAAACTTGATGGTTTATGCAGGGGAATCCATCAAGGAGTTGTTGCTTTTGTTTCTCTGATTGATTATCAGCCAATAGAAAATGTGCTCATGGATATTTATGAGAAGGGTGAAGTGCCTTTCTTGCTGATGCTGGATCGTGTAACGGATGTTCGAAACCTTGGAGCAATTGCCCGGACCGCAGAATGTGCCGGTATGCATGCATTGATTCTTCCTTCCCGTGGTTCTGCCCAAATCAATGCTGATACCATAAAAACATCTGCAGGGGCTTTAAATAACCTTCCGGTTCATCGCAGCCCAAACCTGAAAGAAACAATACAGTACCTTAAAGAATCAGGGGTTACAATTACAGCTATAACAGAACATGCAAGTGCTGATTATTATGCTGCTGATCTTACAGGCCCTCAAGTTTTTATTCTAGGCTCAGAAGAAGATGGTATATCTCCTGAGTACCTGAAAATGTGTGACTTAAAACTTCGCATACCTTTATCAGGATTAACAGGATCATTGAATGTTTCAGTTGCCGCTGGTGTCATAATATTTGAAGCGTTGCGGCAACGACAAATACACTAAAGACTAGTCGACTTTACTTTTCATGGATACTTTCATACATTGAATATTAATATCATATTCCAGATATGAAGCAGCCAAATAAACAAGGATTTTCAGGTTGGAAACTAACCCCGGAATGGATTGCTATCGGAGCGATCCTGATGGTAGCTACAATTTTACGGTTTTATGATTATTCGGGATTTTCCTTCTCTAATGATGAGTTAAGTGCCATTAACAGGTTAAGGGTTGATACCTTTAGCGACCTGGTGAAATATGGTTTTTTCGTGGATGGGCATCCTGGTGGGATTCAGGTTTTCTTGTGGTATTGGTCTAAGATTTTCGGTATTACTGAAGCTTCCCTCCGATTTCCTTTTGTGATTTTTGGCATAGGCTCAGTTTGGTTCTCGTATCTTGTTGCAAAAAGAATGTTCGGAACAGTAGCTGGCCTCTTTACGTCAGCATCTCTGGCATTTCTTCAATTTCCACTTTTGTATAGTCAGATAGCCCGTCCGTATAGCTCAGGACTTTTCTTCGGATTATTAATGGTTTATTTCTGGCTGAGAATAGTCCAGCGTAAAGAATCTGAAACAAAAACAGGATGGAATTTGTTACTGGATTTTTCCGGATACCTCCTGGCTACTTCTCTCTGCATGTATAATCATTATTTCAGCTTTCTGATGGCTGTGATGGTTGGTATTTCGGGCTTCTTTTTTATACAGCGGAGCCTGCTGAAGTATTATATTGGTACGGGAGTACTTGCAGTTCTTCTCTTCCTTCCACATCTGGCCATTACTTTAAATCATCTCACTTTTAAGGGTGTCGGATTATGGTTAGGCAAGCCACATCCTACCTGGGTACTCGGACACCTTAATTATATACTGAACGACTCAGTATTTGCTATTCTTACCATTACTTTTAGTTCAATCCTGGTAAGTTGGCAGGGTAAAATGCTTAAGAATGAGAAAGGAATGATGTCACTGGCCCTGGCATGGTTCTTTATTCCAATGATTATTGGATTCATTTATTCAATCCTTGTCAGCCCGGTTCTGCAGCATCCGGTCCTGATCTTTACCTTTCCTTTCATCATCATGTTGCTTTTCATGGGAGGGGGAAATCATTTTGGCAAAGTACAGCAGATATTACTGGGTATCTACCTGGTTCTTGGGATCTTCGGGACCCTTTTTGTAAACAGATATTACAGTAGTCAGCATTTCGGAGAGTTTAAAGACATTGCTGAAACCACAAAGAACTGGGAGAAAAAGTTTGGTGCAGGAAACATGGATAAAGTAGTAATAACAAACAGTCCATACTATCTTGATTATTATTTCGACAGGATGAAATATGAGACTTCTTTCGAATTGTACCATATCCAGGAGGACTCTGATTATCAGAAATTAGATAGTCTGCTTACCTATTCAAATAAACCATATTTCATTTATGCCTGGACAAAACCTTCCCCGGAAGGAGTTGAAGATATTATACGGTCAGCCTATCCATGGATTGTTGAAAGTATTCAATATGGGAAATACTCAAAAATCACACTTTTTGGTAAGAAAGAGGGTACACTTTTTGAGCCGGGCTTGCAACTGACCCGGTTATACGCTGATTCCAACAACTTCAAGGCTAACACTCAACAAGAAGCTGAAAAAGACTCTGATAGCTTGTTTTTCAAGTTTACTCCGGAAATTGAATTCAGCCCTGCCATAGAAAGAAAACTGGATGATTTTAAAGATTACGGGGCATTGAAAATCATTGCCTCAGTGGATGCGAGATTGAGCAAAACTCTATCGGGTGCAATGCTGGTGATTTCTATTGATTCTGAGGATGGAAAATCCGTTGTATGGAAATCCCTGCATTTTGATAAGGCTTTTACGAGTGAAGATTCCTTTATAACATTATCTAAAAGCATGGATATTGAGGGAGAGTTATGTACTAGTAATAAGATCAAGGCATACATTTGGAATCCTGGTAAGAAAACTTTGCAGATTGATAACCTGAAATTATCCATCTTTAGGTATGATAACCATAATCCGTTTGATTCGGATCAGGAAAAATGGGGCTCTAAAGATTAATAATCTTCCGGGTTTGTATCTATATTAAACTCAATACTGCCAGGCATGAATATATTTAAAGGCTTAATCCTTTCTATCTTTAATTTTAATCTGCTGATGCGTGTTTTTCTGGGTTTGTTGTCTTTGTTTTTATTATCTTCATGCCATAGGACTGTCATTGAAAAGTATCCCTCTGGAAATCCAAGAATTGAACAGACTTTCCTGGGAAAGAAATTAGATGGAACTTTCCGGATGTGGTTCGAAACGGGTACCCTTCAGCAACAGGCCGAATACAAGAATGATAAGCTAAATGGCCTGATGACAAGGTGGTTTGCTAATGGCAATAAAGAGGCAGAAGAGAACTATATCGGGGGACTGAAAAATGGAAAATCCTCTTATTGGGATGAATTTGGAAATTTGATTGAAGAAAAGAATTTCCGGAATGATACTCTGCATGGTGATTACAAGCTCTGGTATCCATCAGGGGTGCCAAAAATTGAGGGTAATTATGACGCAGGATTATTCCAGGGTAAATGGAGTTATTTTGATGAAAAAGGCAATAGGGTAGGAGAGGGAGACTTTGATAAAGGAAGCGGTTTGCTGGTGGCTTTTGATGCCATGGGCGTGAAAAAGCGGGAAGTAAATTACCAGGCAAATCTCAAACATGGTGAGGAAACGGAGTTTGATAACACTGGTAAAATCATTTCTCAGAAAATTTATCAGAAGGATAAGTTGATTAAAGGAGAATAATCCTTTTGAAAACATGATGCAATTATCACGCAGAATTATTACTGGATGGGCTTTTTAAAGATCAGGGTTCCCCGAATAAATTTCCACTAATATGCCTTATTTGGAATCATTATAATTTTTACTGATTTTTTAGGTGATTTACTTAAAATAATACC
The DNA here is from genome assembly GCA_016707785.1 of Bacteroidales bacterium. Lineage (NCBI taxonomy): Bacteria > Pseudomonadati > Bacteroidota > Bacteroidia > Bacteroidales > Bacteroidales bacterium. Next base: position 18,041 of record JADJGZ010000031.1, read on the forward strand.
TTTGTCTTGTTATTTAGTTAACAATGTAACAAATATAACAGAAACAATAAACTTAAAATTCCGTTACCATGGAAGTCGAAAAAATGATGACCGAGCTGGAGAAAAAACATCCCGGTGAGGTTGAGTATTTGCAGGCAGTTCGTGAAGTTCTTGAGTCAATTGAAGAAGTTTACAATGAGAACCCTCAGTTTGAGTCGGCAGGAATCCTGGAGCGCCTGGTGGAGCCAGACCGTATTCTCACCTTTAAAGTTCCCTGGATGGATGACCATGGCAAGGTTCATGTAAATCTTGGTTACAGGGTACAGTTCAACAATGCAATCGGCCCTTATAAAGGCGGCTTGCGTTTCCACCCTTCCGTTAACCTTAGTATCCTGAAATTCCTCGGCTTCGAGCAGATTTTCAAAAACAGCCTTACAACATTACCTATGGGTGGTGGAAAAGGTGGTTCTGATTTTGACCCAAAAGGCAAATCAAATGCAGAAATTATGCGTTTCTGCCAGTCTTTCATGCTGGAATTATGGAAAATGATCGGCCCTGAAACTGATGTTCCCGCTGGTGACATTGGTGTTGGAGGACGTGAAATTGGGTTTATGTTTGGAATGTACAAGAAACTAACCAGGGAGCATGCCGGCGTTTTAACAGGTAAAGGCATCAACTGGGGCGGTAGTTTGATCCGTCCGGAAGCTACCGGTTTTGGCGCTGTATATTTCGCCCAGGAAATGCTCAGGACCATGGGTACTGATTTCAAAGGAAAAACAGTAGCAATTTCAGGTTTCGGTAACGTTGCATGGGGTGCTGCTATAAAAGTAAACCAGCTGGGTGGTAAAGTAGTTACCATTTCAGGACCTGATGGATACGTTTATGATCCGGATGGCATCAGTGGAGAAAAAATTGAGTACCTGCTTGAACTTCGTGCTTCAAACCAGGATATCGTAAAACCATATACCTATGAATTCCCTAATGCACAATTTGTTCAGGGAAAACGCCCATGGGAAGTTAAATGCGACATCGCTCTGCCTTGTGCTACACAGAACGAATTAGGAAAGGAAGATGCCCAGACTTTGGTTAATAATGGTTGTATCTGTGTTGCTGAAGGTGCCAATATGCCTTCAACACCTGAAGCCATTGAAAAATTCCACGAGTCTAAAATCCTCTTCGCACCTGGTAAAGCTGTTAATGCCGGTGGAGTTGCCACTTCAGGTCTCGAAATGAGCCAGAACTCAATGAAATTAAATTGGAACTCTGAAGAAGTGGATCAACGCTTACACCAAATCATGCGTAATATTCATGAGTCCTGCGTGAAATATGGTAAAGGACCCGATGGTTATGTTAACTATGTTAAGGGTGCCAATATTGCAGGCTTCCTGAAGGTGGCTAACGCCATGCTTGATCAGGGTGTACTCTGATAGTATTTTTTAAGCGGTTAATTGATAAAAGCCACTCCTTCACAGGGTGGCTTTTTTTTTAAATAAACTACAGGATATTATTTTTATGCAATTCCCATTGATTAACTGGTTTGTTAATAGAATATTAATTTCTTAAAACAATTACGGTTATATAAGGTACTCCATTCAGGAGTAAGAGCCAGGCATGCAAAGTGTCTGGAGGATAAAGCATCAGTTTTACAATATCCAACCCATTAAAATCGGTGGTAATCGGCAATAAAATGAAATCTTACAAACTGCTAAAAACTCGATAGTACTTTTTTACTCCTGAACTTCTCATGATATGATTAGCCACTTAAACTGGTATCACTGTATACCTATAGTTTGAGTGGCTTTTCAATTATCAAGCTATTGTTACTATATCCTTAAGGAGTTAACATTATGTTAATACGAAATTAATTAACAGGTAAGATAGGCGACTTTACTTTGCAGGGTCAAACCACTAAAAAACAATAGTATGAATATTTTATGCAGGAAAAGCTTGCTTTTAATTGTAGCAACTATCTTATTTTCATTCTCTTCATTGACCCTTAAAGCCCAGGAAGAAGTTCTAGTTCCTGAGGTTGTTGATACATTGAATGGGAAAATTGAGACATTAAAGTCAGATGTGGAAATGCTGAAACGATTGAAAATTACCGGTTATATCCAGGGACAATGGCAAATTGCTGATACAATCGGTTCATCCACCGTTTTCTCAGGTGGCGCGATGCCAAAATACAGCGATAACCGTTTTGCTGTGAGAAGAGGAAGGATAAAGTTTTCCTATGAGAATGAATTCTCTACCTATGTCTTACAGTTGGATGGAACAGAAAAAGGAGTTGCAATTAAAGATGCATATATTACTGTTCGCGAACCCTGGGCCCAGTTTGCTACTCTGACAGCAGGCGTTTTCGACCGTCCGTTTGGATATGAAATTACCTATTCCTCCAGTGCCCGCGAAACACCGGAGCGTGCCAGGATATTCCAAACTCTTTTCCCGGGTGAACGTGATTTAGGTGCTAAGATCACCTTACAGCCTATGAAAGGAAGCCGATTCGATTTTATCCGCCTGGATGCAGGTTTATTCGTGGGAAATGGAATCAACAGTGAATTTGATAAGAAAAAGGATTTCATCGGCAGATTGGGATTTTCAAAAGCAAACCGCGCCGAGACATTTAAATATGGAATGGGTGTTTCATATTACAATGGAAGCGTTCTGCAGGGTACTAAATTCATTTATACCCCGGGAACAATGGCCGATGGTTCAACATTAGGGTTTTTAGTGGATTCAACCAGTTCCAATAAATTTGAGTTTGCAAAAAGACAATATACAGGGGTTGATCTTCAACTCAGCCTTTTCTCTGTAATAGGGATTTCAACCATCCGTGCTGAATATCTGATGGGCGACCAACCAGGAGGGAAAACCAGCAGTAACAGCATAGCCTCGGGAACCGCTCCTGATTATGATACCTATGTCAGGCAATTCACCGGGGGATATGTGTATTTTATTCAATCCATCGGACAGTCAAAACACCAGCTGGTATTTAAATATGATTGGCTCGATCCCAATACCAAAGTTTCCGGTAATGAAATCAAAAGTAAATCGGATGCCGGGAAATCTACCGGACTTAGCAATGCTGACATACAATACAGTACACTTGGATTAGGCTGGAATTATCGTTTTAATAGCCAGGTGAAATTAATGGCTTATTATGAAATTGTTAAGAACGAAACTACAGGGATCTCTGGCACAAATTCTGTAAATAATTACTCTAAGGACTTGAAAGATAATATTTTTACGCTGCGAGTCCAGTATAAATTCTAGTCAGAGTTAATATTAAATTAACATTGGCTTAAGATTGAAATAATAAAATTAAAGGTAATTTGTAAAAAAAATGACGATGAAAAATTTAATCTTGTTTATGATGGTAGTTGCTTTTGCAACCTCCATTCAAGCTCAAAAGGTGAGTTTTAAGGTAAAAGGCAGTGACACTGTTTTGCCCCTTACACAAAAAGAAGCAGAAGTATATATGAAGAAAAACTCCAACGCTTCAATCATGGTAACTGGTGGTGGCTCTGGAGTTGGTATCTCAGCTTTGCTAAGCGGAACTACAGATATAGCTCAATCATCAAGAAGTTTAAAACTTGATGAGAAAATGAAACTGAATGATGCCGGTAAAGCCTTCAAGGAAACCATTATTGCATTTGATGCTCTCGCAGCTATCGTTCATCCTTCAAATAAGGTTGCGAAATTAACACGTGAACAATTGGAAGGAATTTTTACTGGAAAAATTACCAACTGGAAGCAAGTGGGAGGGGATGACCTCAAGATTGTTGTGTATTCAAGGGAAACCAGTTCTGGTACCTATGAATTTTTCAAAGAACATGTCCTGAATAAGAAAAACTATGCATCATCTGCTTTGTTAATGCCAGCCACCGGTGCTATTGTCCAGAGTGTAAGCCAGACTAAAGGAGCCATCGGTTATGTAGGATTAGCTTACCTTGAAAAAAGTGTAAAAGCAATCGATGTTTCTTATGATAAAGGCAAAACTTTTGTAAAGCCAAGTGTTGAAAATGCCAAGAGTAAGAAGTATCCTATTACCCGTCCTCTTTACTATTATTACCTGGTAAAAACCGAAAAGACTATTCTTCCTTTCCTGAATTTCATACTTTCTGCCGAAGGACAAAAAATAGTGGCGGATGAAGGTTATGTGCCGGTTAAATAATATTTGTGATAAAAATTAACTTATAAATTGAGGTTTGAAAGGAAGGAAATACTAATTGTATATTCCTTCCTTTTTTATTCTTAACAAAATGTGACGATTAGTTAGAATGAATAAACCAGATTTTTTTTTGTATTAATTTATATACAAAACTGAAAAGGAGTAAATTTATTTGTTAAGGTTGAATAGAATGAATGAGAAAGATGCAGAATGAAAAAATTTAGGAAAGTATTTGAACATTTTATTGAAGGAGTGCTTTTTTCCAGCAGCACTATTACTTCATTAACAGTCATCCTGATCATTGTTTTCCTCTTCAGGGAAGGGATTGGGATCTTTCAGGCATCACCACTCGAGACTAATTTTGTAATTGAAGTTAGTGAAGTAAATCCTATCAAGGAACTCAATGCCACCCAGGTAAAATTAATCTTTAACCAGGATATCACTAACTGGAAAGATGTTGGTGGTAACAATGACAGTATTATCCTCTTTACTACTTCTGACATCACTAATTATTATTCAGAAGAAGAACTTGGTGCCAATCTTGAATTTCTTCCAATGAAGTTTGATGATTTTATCAGGAAAACCCCGGTGCAATCATGTACATCTCCGAAAAAAATCTTCCTGAAAATTTTGGAGGGCATACAATAAAAGTAAAAGATATATCACTCAGGGATTTCATTTTCGGACAACAATGGTACCCGACTTCTGAACCTATCCCTAGTTATGGGATTTGGCCTATGATCGTGGGTACTCTCATGGTTACTCTCGGAGCATTATTGTTCGCCATACCATTGGGTATTGCAACTGCCTTATATATGGCAGAAGTGGCAAGTATGAAAGTCAGGAATTTATTGAAACCTGTAGTTGAACTACTGGCAGGAATTCCTTCAGTGGTTTTTGGCTTTTTCGGTTTAATCATTATTGTACCCCTGGTACAGCAACTTTTCAAACTTGAAGTGGGAGAAACAGTGTTGGCGGGAAGTATTGTTCTGGGTATCATGGCTTTGCCAACTATCATCACAATTACTGAAGATTCAATACGAACAACTCCTCAATCGCTCAAGGAAGCAAGTCTTGCCTTAGGTGCTACCCGTTGGCAAACATTGGTCAGGGTGGTAATCCCTTATGCCAAATCCGGAATTTCAACAGCCATCATTCTTGGAATTGGCAGAGCCATCGGTGAGGCCATGGCAGTACGCATGGTAACAGGTAATGCATCAATATTCCTCACTCTTTCCTCGTCCCCGCAAGAACAATTCCTGCTACCATTGCTGCCGAATTAGGAGAAGCACCTTACGGGGGCTTGCATTTTAAAGCCCTTTTTGCACTAGGGATCGTACTCTTTATCTTTACCATTATCATCAATTTCACTGTTGAGTTTATTAAAAACAGTAACAGAAAAAGATAGTGGCTGAAACTATAATTAAACGCATATTGAGGCAATAATTTCAATTACAAAAAGTGACAAAGAAGCAATTAATACAGAAAGTGGCATTTACATCCTTTGGGTTGGTAAGCCTCATTGTCGTAGGAATACTTTTTTCAATCCTAGGGTTTATCGCCGTTAGGGGATTTCTGTTATCAGTTGGGAATTCCCTTACGTCTATGCCTGAAGACGGAATGACAAAGGGTGGTATATTCCCTGCTATCGTTGGAACAGGATGCCTGGTCCTTGGATCCATGGTATTTGCTTTCCCAATTGGTGTGCTTAGTGGAATTTACACCAATGAATACCTGAAAGATTCCTGGTTTAAAAGGTTTATCAGGGTATTGATAATAACTTGTCCGGTATTCCAACCATTGTATTCGGACTTTTGGGATGGCTTTGTTTGTGAATTATCTTGAATTCGGCGACTCAATTATTGCAGGTTCTCTCACTCTCGGACTGCTTACCTTACCTGTAGTAATCAGAACAACTGAAGAGGCCCTGAAATCAGTGGATGACTCTTTAAGGTTGGGAAGTTATGCCTTAGGTGCTACAAAATTGCAGACGATTCGAAGGGTAGTTCTGCCAGTAGCTTATCCAAATATTATTACGGGGCTCATTCTCTATCGGAAGAGTATCAGGGGAAACTGCTCCTATTTTATTTACGGTAGCAGTCTATTTCCTGCCCAAGTTGCCAACCGGATTATCAGATCAGGTAATGGCCCTGCCTTACCATCTTTATGTGCTGTCAACCAGCGGTACAAACATGGAAGAATCAAGGCCAATGGCCTATGGTACTCTTTCGTTCTGATCGCAATTGTGCTTATTATTAATACTACGGCAAGTTTTTTTTTATTCGGCTTGGCTTGCAAAAAAGAGTCAAAATGGATTAACACACAAAAACCTTAAGGTTGATCTGGAAATAGGTTTATTAGGTGATGTTGCAACTAATTTTAGAGAAATAAAAGTAAATAGAATAATGATACAGGTTGAAGCAAAGAAAGTGAAATGTATGGTATGACGATTATGCTGCCTTGAAAGATATCAATATAGAGTTTGAGCCCAATACGGTGACAGCACTCATTGGTCCGTCAGGTTGCGGTAAATCTACCTTCCTCAGACTCTTTAACCGAATGAATGACCTGATCAGCAGTTTTAGGCTCGAAGGACTTATCACTGTTGATGGACAGAATATTTATTCACGTGAAGTGAAAATCGATGAAATCCGGAAACAAATGGATGGTCTTTCAAAACCTAACCCTTTCCCAAATCTATTTATGAAAATGTTGCTTACGGCTTAAGAGTAAATGGTGTTAACGACAGAAGAACGCTCGATGAGTAGTCGAACGTTCGCTGAAACAAGCCGCCTCTGGGATGAAGTGAGGACAATCTGAAAAGTCAGCCATAGGCGATTTTCTTGCGGACAACAAAAGACTTTACATAGCACGCGCACTTGGTAGTAGAGCCGAAACTTATACTTATGGATGAACGGCTTTGCTCTTGATCCCATCTCCACCGCGAAAATTAAAGAACTCGTATTTGAGTTGAAAAAATTCACTATCCTGATTGTGTACCATAATCTTCAGCAAGCTGGAAGAATAAGCGATTACAGGTTTTTCTACCTGAGAACTCATCGAACACGATCTTACTCAGAAAAATTTTCTTGAATCCAAGCCAGGAACGAACCCAGAATTATATTACCCGGAAGATTTGCTGATCAGAAAATGGTTTGCTCTGAAGATTTTTACCAGTAAAATAATGAAAGTGATAATTTTAAATGAAGTAAAATCATACACATTTAGATTCCAAATCTAACAATCTTAGGAAGACCCATCCAGATGTGGAATCTTGTATCTAGCCAGATGGAATGGCCCAGGACTGGCATTGATAAATGGGGAAAGACCTTGCAAAGGAAGTTCGGGCCAACGAGAAAAATGGTGGATGCCTTTTAGCTTAAAATCGATATGGATTGCGAAAATATTATCATGTTGCAAAACCCTGTTGCTATCGATCTGAGATTCCCGCTCTCCGTACTGAAGATTAATTATAACCTTGAAAGGATAGGCGATTATGCAAATGCTATTGCAAAACAGCCAGGGGAAAAGGTTGAGAAAGAGTGGCCTGCAGAACTTGTTGAGACGAAGCTGAATAGTGGCCTTGGCTTGGTAGAGACTGCAAATGTTGTTTATAGCCTGGACTATGATTCTGTAAAGCTCTAGGGGCATTCGAAAGAGACCGTAAAATGGTTAAAGGATTGTTCGGGAAAGATGATAACAATTGGATAAAATGAATGCAGAAATCCCGCAATTATCTAACAATGTTAAAAATAAACCTGATGATGCTGCTATTTTACTGGATGCATTTTCTATCATCAGAAAACGAACGAGCAGGGATCATAATATTACCAATATTGCAGAAGAATTGATTTATTTGATGCAATTATTGTGAAACACAGCAAATTAAAGAAATAGGAAAGTATTAAATTACTTTAAGATTAGTCTTATGTCAAATATTATCACAATCCTTCTTGTTGATGATGAAGCTGATATCCGGATTTTGTTGGATATAATTTACGTAAAAGAAGGTTATCACAGTGATCACAGCTGATAATGATGCTGCGCAAAAGCAGAACAAAACCTTCAAGCTTATTTTACTGGAGATCATGATGCAAAATGGATGGTATTGGGGAAACCTGTCGCGAACAAAAAAGTGATCGCTTAACAAGATACCTTAATAGTGTTCTTTACCGCCAGGAATGAAGATTTTACCCAAATTCTCAGCCTGGATGCCGGGGAGATGATTTTATCACAAACCTAACCCGCTGTGCTTATACAAAGTCAATTCCCTGATGAGAGGCCATCAACAGGCTAAAGATGAATCTGGCATACTGGATCGCAGGCGACTTGCAAATTGATAAGGAAAAAATATCCGGTGTATAGAATGGGAGCAAAATTCAATTAGCCAGAAAAG
>JADJGZ010000032.1 GCA_016707785.1 Bacteroidales bacterium
AATACCCATGATGATTCCACCATTGGGATCACTGGCTGTGCCTGAAATCTTTATCGGAATATTTGGGAAATCAGATCCATGAGCAGGTGATAAAATCACTGAAACAGGTGCTACCTGGTCACTTGAGCTGATGCCATCAATCAGGTTGTTTTGAATAGTATTAGGCGCCACACCCATATCTGCAAAAATATTCACAGTGGCTTGTTGCATATCCCTGTCTGGCGCCTGGTTTCCATTATCATGAATTGAATCAAGTCCCCATGACCATTGCATAGAGCCAACAGCAAAAATCAAAGCTCCGCTCTCATGTTTGTAGAGTGTCAGATAGTGATCCTTATTGCGGTACCTGGTATGCGAAAGCCTTACCTGGTGTTTAGGATAGAAATCTGCAAACTCGGGCTGGTACGGATCCCATTCATCTCCCAGGGAGCCATGATTTAATATCTTCACTTCTGTCGATTCCAGGTCTTTTACACTGGTATTCCTCCAGAAATTATGATCTTTATAGGTGGCAGGAACGTGAACTGATGCTTTCCCATCTTCCCAGCTCATTTGTCCGGAAAGGCTGTTCTCCGGTTTGCAGCCATCAGTTTCACCATAGGGTGGATTGCAACCTTCCCTCCATAGTCCTGTCCAGGTGTCAGGCAAGGGGTCGCATTTGCCTCCGCAGCTGTACTCACCTAAGGTTCCTTCCTTGTAGCAAACCATTGTCCGATAGTTATCTTCCCATCTTGTCTTCCAATAGCATTCATTGCCTGAGAAAAAGGCCAGATTCACCCCTGTATCCCTTGCATTCTCAAACCTTGTGCGTTCACTTAGTGACCAGTATTCATCATGGCCAACAGATAATAGCACCTTATGATCCGCAAGTGTTATAGGAGAGTTATCCCTGCTCATATCTAGGTCGGTTGAATAGGATACATCATACCCATTTCTTTCAAGCCACCGAATCATTGGGTACTCTGAATCAAATAACCAGTCTTTTGTCCCATTGCCCCCACCATCACCATTCCTGGTAAAAAATGGCCTGTCGTAACTTACTTTAACTGCATGCCCGAATTCTGCAATGGGACCTACATAAAGACTATGTCCTCCATAACTGTTATAAGCCTGCCAGGTGGCATCTGAGGTCTTGAAAAGCAAATCTGAATAGGAATTGTCATCTCTAACAATAAACACAAGGTGAGAGGATCCATTATTATCCAATCGGGTAAGTTTGGCAAAATAAATTCCAGAAACGGCTGTTGCCGGCACATGCCACGAAGCTGTCTCACTCCAGTTGCTACATTCGGTTCGTCCTGTCTGAGGATCATAATTTGGCTCAGGTTGTGCAATTCCTGAAAAAGTTCCCAGGTCTGCCTGCAAGCGAGCACCCAGGCCTTGATAATAACCTAAGCGGTAAATCTTAATGCTAAAATCGGAAACAGGGTCTACATCAATCTTAAAATGTATTGTAGAATCCTTGTTTACACTGATATCAGTAGCAAATCCCTGTATCGACTCATCTCCGACTTCTACAATTTCCCACTCAGAACTTGGGTTGCCGGGTAAAGCGTTTTCCGTGACTATTGGATTTTGTCCAATAACCATACAAACACTGAAAAAGAAGAGTATAAACAGGGAAATCCACCTGTTAGAAATATGTTTTGTTTTGTAGAAAGATAACATGGAACAGTTTATTAATGCACCAAATTGAAATTACTTATTTGTCTCGTTTAGCAATACCGGGAATTAACTTCTATCGAATCACATTCAGCCTTCAATAATTCAGAATTAATATATAGATATTGGGGATTTACCCTCACCGAGCTGTGTAATCGAGTTTTTATGAGTTTCATCTTGTGATTGTGTTATTTAGTATCATCCCTTTTTCAAATGCTGAGAAATAAACCATCTCTCCCCGATTTTGATTGTTGATCAAAGAGAGAAAAGTTTATTACATTTCGCCAACTAATGCGAATGACTTCATCTATAATTCTTTAACGCAAGATATATGCCATTCTTAATAATTAATGAGCATCAGGCTAATAGAGCTTTTCTATTTACCTTTTCAATTGCCATTGTCCCAAAATATGTTCAAAGGTTTCAAAATGGGACAATATTCGTATGTGTTTATGACTTCAAATTAAAGTTTTGATAGAGATTACATACACTAACTGATCTAATGATTATAATGTAACCTTTATTGAAAAATATATGACCTCTACCTTACCATATTATTGTTCAAAAAGTCAATAGGTAATATCATTTCTTCATTTATTTCTCTAAGTTTTCAGAAAAAATGCAGTTCTTCTGCATGTTTAACTTTTTACGTAGTTCATTTTACAAAGTTCAACTTGAAAGTGTTCAGTATCTTGCTATATATTTACAGTCTGTTTAACGAATATTTCATGGAAAAATTCAAAATATTTTGCGGTGGGGAATTCCTGGATACTAAGACTTCTCTCAGTATCCTCAATCCTGAAACCGGGAAACCTGTCGGTACGACCAGTCTTGCATCGGCCGAAATAGTTGAAAAGGCTATTGTTGCAGCCTTGCAGGTAAAGAATTCTCTGAAAAATATGTCCTCTTTCAAACGATATGAGATACTGACTTTTATTAGAAATGGCATGCTACGCGAGAGGGATTCCTTTGCAGAATTGATTTGCCTGGAATCCGGGAAGCCAATAAGGTTTGCATTTGCTGAAGTGGATCGTTCTATTCAATCATTTGCTGTTGCTGCTGAAGAAAGCCGTCGGTTGCCAAGGGAATCAATGTCATTGGATTGGACTCTTCAGGGTTCAAATAAAGAAGGATTATTAAAGTACTTTCCGATTGGTGTGGTTGCAGGAATCTCTCCGTTTAATTTTCCGCTAAACCTGGCAGTTCACAAAATAGCACCTGCTATTGCTGCAGGCTGTCCGATCATTCTTAAACCCTCAAGCTCCACACCCTTATCTACATTGAAGTTAAGTCAGATAATTTCAGAAAGTGGACTACCTCATGGGGCAGTTTCTGTGCTTCCTATGGATCGTAAAACAGGAAATTTGCTTGTAACGGATCATAGGATCAGCTTATTATCCTTTACCGGTTCTCCTTCTGTTGGATGGGAAATGAAAAAACAGGCAGGTAAGAAAAAAGTGTTGCTCGAACTTGGTGGAAATGCGGGAGTGATAATTTCAAAAGGTACCCGCATGGAAGAGGCTATACCTAAATGTATTAATGGTGCATTTTCGTATTCTGGGCAAGTTTGTATTCATGCACAAAGAATTTATGTATTAAAAGAATTGTTTAAGGAATTCGTTGATGGGTTTATTGAAGGGACACGAAGACTAAAAAAAGGAACCTCTCAGGATCCCGAAACTGATATATCTGTTATGATTGATGAAGCCAATGCCAAAAGAGTCGAATCCTGGATCCTGGAAGCGGTTTCCGAAGGGGCAACAATCTTATTAGGCGGGCATCGTGAGGGAAGTTATCTGGAACCAACCATCCTGACCGGCACTCAAATGTCAATGAAAGTATGTTGTGAAGAAGCCTTTGGCCCTGTTGTAGTCGTTGAACCCGTTACGAGCTTTAGCCAGGCCGTAGATCTTATTAATGCCGGATGTTTTGGACTCCAGGCAGGTGTATTTACTGACAGTATAGAGGAAATGAACAGGGCATTCAATGACCTTGAAGTTGGGGGTGTAATTATTAATGATGTACCTACTTTCCGCGTCGATCATATGCCCTATGGTGGAGTCAAGGAGTCCGGTTCAGGTCGGGAAGGTATTCGTTTTGCAATGCTGGAAATGATGGAACCCCGATTATTAGTAAAGAATACTTGAAGTTGAGTACTTTTGTGACATATTTGTAGTTTTGTGAATCCAATTTGATGAAGCTGCTTTTAAACTCCTGACCCGACTATTATCCAATTGTATAATGACAGAAGAAGACCACCTTCTTGTTTCCGGATTAAAAAAAGGTGATCGTGCCATATTTGAGCAGATTTTCAAAGGTTATTATTCAGAACTCTGCAGATTCACTTTAAGATATGCCGGAGATCCCCTTGTAGCTGAAGAAATCATTCAGGATCTCTTTTTTAAGCTTTGGATGCGGCGCGAAGAACTTACAATCAACACTTCGTTACGAAACTACTTATTTAAAGCAGCAACAAATCATTCACTTAACTATATCCGTCACCAGGAATTGCAACGTAAGCATTTTGAGTATGTTGGTTTCGAAGTAGATGAGATGACCGGAGGAATTCAATCAGATTCTGATGGTGAATTATCTTTAAAAGTGCAGGAGGCATTAATGAAGTTGCCGGAGAAAAGAAGGAAAATATTCGAAATGAGCAGGTTCGATGGAATGAAATACCATGAAATTGCAGAGCAGTTAGAAATAAATATTAAGACAGTAGAGACGCAAATGACCCGGGCCCTTGATTTTCTCAGGCATTATCTGAAAGATTATATTTCAGTTATACTGTTGATAATCAATGTAATAAATAGATAAGAAAAAAATATTTTTTTTACTTGTAGGGGTAAAATCCATTTCAGTTGTCTTTATAGTACCCAAAATTAAATATGTATCTCAGGACCAACCATATTAAGCATGAGCTAACGCGATATCTCTCAGGGGAATGCACCCCGGAGGAATCTCGCGCTATTTCTGGTTTGATTGAATCTGACAAGAGGTACAATAAACTATTTAAGCAATTATCGGGGACCTGGAAATTAACCGAGCCAAAAGCAGCAGGGTTTTCATTCAATGCTGATCTTGCCTGGGAAAATCTGAATACCAGGATTGTTGAACAACCAGTTAAAGTGATCCCTATAGTCAGGCATCATAGAAATAACAAAGCTCTTACTGCTAACTTGCTTAAAATTGCTGCAGTTTTATTAATAGGCTTTGGTATTTTCCAATGGGTCGTTTTTAATAACCCCATGAAATCAATTAATTCAGAAGGTACATCAACAGTTCCGGTTGAACTTTCTGATGGTTCAAAGGTTTTTTTGAATTCATCCTCAACGATAAAATTCCCTGAAAAATTTGCTGAAAGTAAACGAGAGGTTAATTTTAGGGGTGAAGCTTTCTTTGAGATTACACCTGATGCCCGGCATCCATTTATCATTGAAGCCGGGGAAACCAGGATCAAAGTCCTTGGAACCTCCTTTAATGTTAAAGCTTATCCGGAAAATGGAACAATAGAAGTAGTTGTCAATTCCGGGAAGGTTCTTTTCTATTCGGTAAATAAAAACGAGGAACCTATAGAAGAAGTTGAACTTATAAAAGGTGAAAAAGGTATCTTTGACAGGAATTCAAAGAAGATTTGCAGGCTTCTAAATGATGAACCTAATTACCTGAGCTGGAAAACCGGAATCCTGGTTTTCAATGGTACCTCGCTTGATAAGGTTTTCTCTGTTGTAGGTAAAAAATATGGAGTCAACTTTAACGTTAATGATAAGGAACTTTATCAACTCAAACTAACTGCCACATTCGATAATGAATCATTGGATGCCGTGCTTGAAGTGCTAAAACTTGTACATAATTTACAGATTGTCAATAATGGAAAAGATTACCTGGTCGGGAAAAAAGCTGGATAATCTTACTCATCATAAACATATGTTATTGACATCACGGTATTACGTTAGGTTTGTATTATTAATTCTAATGTTTTTGATGGCTGGGTATTTAAATGCCCAGCCTTCGCTTTTAAACAGGAAAGTGAGCCTTTCTGTTATTAATCAACCCATATCTGCAGTACTTCAACAAATCAGCAAGCAAGCTGATATCCGTTTTTCTTATAACCCGGAATTATTATCTCCAACCCAAAGGGTAACTTTCAATGTGACTGGAAAACCGGTATTAGAAGTATTGAAAATGATTTTCAATGATCCTTCCACTCAATTCAAGGAAATAGGTAATCAGCTCGTAATCTTCGAAAATGCGGATTGGGAAAAGAATAGCCTTACATTAGCCGAAAAACCTCTTGTTAATGATAAAGTTTCCCCAAAGCCGGCAAATAAGTTAGAACCTCTTTTAAAGAGTCCGGATACGGTTTATCTTTCCAAAACGGATACATTATTGATTATTAAAACCGACACTCTAACCATCTTTAAAACTGAAACAATCATTCAGCACGACACAACTTTCAAAACAGATACTATTTATCTTTATAAAACTCAGAAACCTGGTAAAGGAATATCTCCAAATTTTGACAGGAACTCAATGAAAAATCGCAAGTTCCGCGAGAATAACGGGTGGTACGCCGGATTGAATTATGAACATCTGTTTGGAAATACGACGCTCACTTCTACTGAGTCAAATTCATCTGAACTCCTTATAAAGATGCAACAATCTGTTTCCGGTTCTTACCTGAATTATTCGGTGGAAGCCATGTTTGGTTACGATTATCACCGCTTTGGATTGAGGTCAGGAATCTCCTATACAAGGCTTGGTGAATCATTTGAATACTCTTTTACCCGTCAGGTGGGAGGCTATTACAAAACAGATACTGTGGAATCCTATTATACCGTAAACAGTGCGGATACCTCATGGTATTATATAACAGATTCAAGTTATGTAAATATCGATTATAAAAACTTCAGTTATAAAAACCCCAATGCTTACCGTTATATTGAGGTTCCTCTGTTATTTAAGTTCAGGTTCATCGCAGGAGAAAATCTGGATGTATATGCTATGGCTGGGCTTATCACAAGTTTAGGAATTGGTAGAAAAGCACTTTATATCAGAAATGAAGAAGAGTTTCCTGTTGATTGGATAGCCTCTGATATGATGAAGCCAATATTTTTTTCCTGGAAAGCTGGTCTGGGTGCAGCATATTCATTTGGCGGTAGCATTGGTGTTATGGCTGAGTTTTCTTACAGAAACCAGTTCACATCTCTGCTAATGGATTATCCTGTACAAAAGAAATTTTCCCTTTTTAATGTTAAAACCGGTATTTTTGTAAGGCTGTAATCCCTGATCCGGCATAACAAATGTTTCTTCTTTTCGTTAGTCCGGTATTCCGGGATAACTACATAGGGTTATGCACCAAACATAATTGACCTGTGACAAATTTGAGTACTCGAATGCATAAACACCTGACCCTATATTTGTTGGGACTGTTTTTGACAATGGGTATCTGTGCCTCTGCACAGGTGTTTGTGGGAGGTGTGCTTACTCAGAATACCACTTTTAGTAAGGAAAATAATCCTTACATTGTCTTCCAGGAGCTTGTTGTACCTAAAGGGATCAATCTGACGATTGAACCCGGTACCGAATTAAGATTTTCTTCAGATACCAGGCTTGTTGTTAAAGGTGATCTCATCGCAAGGGGTACGATCAGTGATAGTATCTACTATATAATGAATCTGCAAATACCTAATCAATCCCTCTGGAATGGGATTGTTTTTGATAGCGCATCGACCCTGATGGATAACGAAGGAAATTACCTTTCAGGCTCGATTTTATCTTTCAACTCTATTTATAACACTAATTATTCCCTTACTATTTCGGGAAATTCAGGAGTGCTTATTGAGAATACTCTCATCAGGAAGAGTTCCTATGGATTATACATGAATGATTCGGAACATTCAGTCATTCGCAATTGCAGGATTCAGCAGACAGGTTTCGGGGTTTTTATCCCTTCAGGAATCGGTGCACGCTATAATACCTTTAAGAACAATGTAATTATCAACAATTTTAATATCGGACTGCTCATTAATAATAGTGGAGGACGAATCCAGCACAATATCTTTTCGGGAAACAGGATCAGTAATAACTATATCGGTTTGTATATTGGTAATGATGGTGAACAGGACCCGGGCATGAATGTCTTCATGAATAATATTATTACAGCGAATTCGCTTGAAGGGGCAAGGATTTACCAGGATTCCACCATTTTTATTAATAACCATATAGTAAGCAATGGCATAGGTATAAATCTGAAACATTCATCATTTTCTTCGATCTCAGGGAACATCATTACTGATAATGAATCATGGGCTATCCAACTCATCGATAGCGCAACTCAGAATTTAATAGATAAAAATGTTCTGAACAGGAATGGCGGGGGCGTTA
The DNA here is from genome assembly GCA_016707785.1 of Bacteroidales bacterium. NCBI lineage: Bacteria > Pseudomonadati > Bacteroidota > Bacteroidia > Bacteroidales > Bacteroidales bacterium. Next base: position 8,050 of record JADJGZ010000032.1, read on the forward strand.
GGATAGGAATGCACAGCGGGGGGAATTCAACAGATAACCGTTTTATAAATAATACCATTTATCAGAACAGCGGTAAATCTTTTCATATTGAATCAGCACCCCAACTTGAAATAGGATATAATAACCTGCTTCTAAATGGAGACACAAATTCATTTGTAAATAAAACCGCAATACTGATACATGCCGAAAACAACTGGTGGGGTACTGCCATTGAAAGCAGGATTGACAGTTTGATTTATGATTACCTGGATGATGCAGGACTTGGATTGGTTCAATACAAATTGCCCTTAAACGGTATTGATACAATTTCACCGATACCTGCTCCAAGGAATGTAGTAAAACGGCAGGCCGGACCTGATGTTATCGTCTCATGGGACCCTGTGAATGTTAGCGACCTGGGAGGATACTTTGTTTACTCAGGGCAATTTGATGGTTATTTCTATAGTGATCAGAGAAATGCCGGACAAACAAACAGCCTCTTACTTCCCTCTTTCTCCGTTTTTGATTCTATCGCTGTAACAGCCTATGACTTTCAGGCAGATGGATTTACCGACCAGTTAGAAGGACATGAGAGTGAATATGTACTAGCGTTACTGAGCCCATATGCTGGCCCCGATACTACCATTTGTCTTGATGCCAGTATTTTGCTGGATAAAGCAACTGCTTTCAATTATGAATTTATTTCCTGGACAACTGCCGGTGATGGCGTTTTCAGTGGAAGTCATATCTTAAAATCCAGGTATACTCCCGGGACACAAGACCTGATCAATGGGGAAGTTTTGCTTACGCTTAGTGCTTCAGGTTTAGGATATAGTCTTACAGATCAAATCCTGATTTCTTTTGCTGAGCCCCCATTTGCGTTTGCTGGTAATGATACACTCATTTTTTCAGATACAATCTATTTGACAAGTTCAGCCTTATCTTCAAATGACCAGGGGGTGCTCTGGCAAACAACAGGCGATGGAGAATTTGATGACGCTTCATTACTGTTTGCAAGTTATACTCCGGGAACTGCTGACTTAGCTGAAGGAAGCGTGCAACTTATTCTTCAGTCATATTCCAATTGCGGGGATATGATGGATACGATTCAGATTGAGATCATAAAAAGTTTCTCAATAAATGGAAGAGTGTTTGCTGGTGATGATCTTGCAGAGGATGCTACATTGCATGTGATGCGAAAAAATGCATTAGTAATAGAGGATAGCCGCTCTGTAATTACGACTCAGGACGGGACATTCTCTATCAACCATATTGTTGGTGGTGAGTATTACCTTTATGCTATCCCTGATAAATCTTCTTACCCCTGGTATGCACCCACCTATTTTTATGATGATCTTCACTGGAAGAGTGCACATAAACTTGTTGTTGAAGAAAATACCTATGATGTAGATATTAGTCTTACGCGCTTGAAAATGTTGCTCCCATCAGGTGAAGGTGAGATTTCAGGCAGCTGTGTCACCTCCGGTATTTCTGGAGATTTATGTACTAATATCGCAATTTTCCTGTATGATCACACAGGAACTTATTTATTGGGATGGACCTGGATAGAAGACAATGGAGAATTTTCCTTTCCTGCTATACCCTATGGAAGCTATTTAATCGTAGGAGAAAAAGCTGGATATGAACGATTCTTTTCTAATGAAATTACATTATCACCTGCGCATCCTATCATTAATAATGCTGAATTGTTAATTGAACCGTTCAAAATCTCGATCTACATTCCACCATTCTCCATCCCGGGTTATCTACCTATACGATTATATCCTAATCCGGTAACCTCATTGTTTTACCTGGACCGCCTTCCGGCTGAGGCTACTTATGATTTAGTATTAACCAATAGTGAAGGGAAAAGCATCAATTTCAGTAAAGAGAATATAACTGGTGAAACCATTTCCATCCAAATGAACAGCTATGCAGCGGGTATTTATCTTCTTCGTGTTTACTCAGAAGGCAGATTGCTGCAGATGTTCAAGTTTATTAAAAGTTGATATTGTTCTTCAGCGAAAATTCCGGCATTTTTAATTTGTCTCACTTACTGCATTTCATGTAATTGCACTTTTGTGCGATTGTTAACTAATGGATTTACAAGAAAATAACTTTTTTATTGTTACTTTTCCTATGAAAGGTTATTAACATACGAAAGTTGAAAAATTGTTGTATAATACAGAAATCATTTTGGGATTATCCCTTATATTTATTGTTTGTGTGCTGATTGTCAGAATGTTATGATATTGTCAACTAGTTGTTCTTGTCAGACTTCCATTATAATATGTAGAGAAACCTTGAAGCGCAAGGAATGAAAGTGGTTTTATGATACTTAATTATGGCTCGAAGCCATTTTCTAAGTGATTCAGTCATAACCCGGCTTTCAGTTTTGTTCGCCTGGTATTTGATTGCAAAATGATACTATAAAAATAGAGCTTGCAACTAAAAAAAATAATTAGGACAACACACTGGTAAACAGTGGGTAACAATTTATTTTTAAAAAAAACAACGAAATTTGAATTTTCTTGTAGGGGTAAAATGAATTTGGATTGTCTTTATAGGGAAAGAAAAGTTGATACTTTGTACAATTGGGAACAATTGGTAAATAAAAAGGCAACTGTGAATTATACTATTTAATTCCGGTTGTATTGTTATATACCAATGTTTACCGATAAATATGTGTTAAAATTATCAATAACAGAAAATAAATTATTGTCATGAAAGCCATGACAGAAGAGGTAAAGAAAGGAGGAGCAACAGGCAAAAGAATCAGGAATTAGCGTATATTTCGCTGAACATCAACTCACGTGAAAAATTCACTCAAGTATACATGATTAAATTTGACGATTCTTCCTTAATGCATGCAGTTATGAGCGATGTTTAATAGCAAAAAAGTGTTTTTTTGTTAGCTTAAACATACTTATATTTGCCGGCAAAACGCAATTTCACAATTCACAATTATTATTTACTAATCAATCTATTACTAACCAAAACAAAATCAACATGAAAAAACTCCTTACCGTGTTATTCCTGGTAGTTATTGCTTCCTGGAGTTCATTTGGTCAGGTATCTGCGTATGGCTTTGGCCAGGGAACTGCTGCCTATACCCCAGTTACGGGTGGTACAGTTCTGGGCACCAGTTCAGTGGATGACACTAGCTATCCAAATCAACCGATTGGATTTACCTTTATTTATAATGGTATTTCCTACACGGCCTTTAGCGTAAACTGTAATGGTTTCCTCGCTATGGGAACAACGATTTCGAGTAGTTATACTGCCATCAGTTCTGGTACATCCAACAACATCGTTGCCGGTCTCAATGGAGACTTACAAGGTGTTGTAGGTACAGGCGAACTCAGGTATGAGACAATCGGAACAGCTCCCAACCGCGTATTGGTTGTGCAGTGGACCAACTTCAGGCATTATGCCGGAAGTGGTAACTACAACTTCCAGATACGTTTGGAAGAAACCACAAACAGGATTGTTGTTCATTATGGTAGTTTCACAGAGCCTTCCTCCTATACTCAGCAGGTAGGTCTTCGTGGTGCAGCTAACTCTGACTACAATAACCGTACAACTTCCTCCAACTGGAATGCTACTACAGCAGGTACTGCAAACAATGCATCATGTACTCTCAGTAGCTCAGTTTATCCAGCTAGTGGCCAATATTTCTATTGGGCTATGCTTCCTCCTGCAGCTCCAGTTTATTCGAGCCCTGCAAGTGGTGCATTAGCTGTTGTTCCAACAGCATCACTTACCTGGACAGCAGGTACAGGTGGTGGTCCAACTTCCAGTTACCTTGTTTATTTCGGTACTGATAATCCTCCTACCAATATAGCTAATGGTGTTAGCCAGACAGCTGCTTTCTACGATCCAACTCCGGATATGGCTTTCAATACTACCTATTATTGGCAGATTGTTGCTGTTAACGGAATCGGTAACTCATCAAGTACCAGCCCTATTATGTCATTCAAGACCACAGCTGGTTTCGGTTCACTCGAAGGTTATGTTACCAATTCATTTGGTGTTCCTGTACCTAGTGCAACTGTTGGTGCAATTGGTACCAATACTTACAGTACTACTTCAGGTGCCAATGGTTTCTATCAATTCCCTGTTGGTGGTGTAGCTGCTGATACCTATACTGTAGGTGGTCAGAAAACCGGTTACAATACCGTTACTTATCCTGGTGTAGTTGTTACCGTTGGTAATGTTACAGGACAGAATATCGCCCTGCCACAGCCTTCAATGACTGTTCTTCCTAACCCGAACAACATTTCACTGAATCCAAACGGAATGCTTGATCATCCTTTCACCGTTACCAATGCTGGTACAGGTCTTCTTACCTGGACTGCTACCATTGGTGCAGGCGCAACTGGTTGGTTCAGTATGCCTTCTACAACCGGTACAGTTAACCCTTCAACCCAAGGCAACGTTTCTGCAGTATTTAATGCTACAGGACTCGCAGTTGGAACTTTGAAGAGCACAACCGTTACTTTCACCTCCAGCCCAGATGTTGGAACTATTACTATTCCTGTTAACATGGTTGTTGCCGGCGAAGCCCTCAACCCTGTAACCAATCTTACCGGAACCCTGACCAATTCGCTCACAGGTGATGTATCCCTCACATGGGATTGCACCCCAAGCACAGGATTCCTGTATTATGCAGTGAAGAGAAATGGTGTTCAGATCGCTATCGTTCCTTCAGCTACTAACTTCAGTGAGGTTCTGCCAGCTTATGGAAACTACACATATTGCGTATCTGCAGTTTATACTGTTAGCCCTACTGCTGAAGAATGTGTTGATATTGAATGGCCTAATCCTACTATGACATGGACTCCTACCTCATTAGTTGAAACCGTTTGGACAGGCACCAGCGAACCAGTTGGTCTTACCATCGGTAACACAGGTGAAGGTACACTCATGTTCGAATTCCCGGATTATACCGACCATTCAGGTGACGCACCTATGGCATATTGCACTGCTACTTCCACCGCTTGCGACGAATTTATCGGACGCGTTCAGGTTGGAGCTATTGACAAGAGCAGCGGTTGTACCAATTATGCCAGCTATACAGCTGAATCAACCGATATAGTTCTAAACGAAGCCACTGCAGTAACTGTTACCAATGGTGGTAATGCTTACAGCACTGACAATGTTTATATCTGGATCGATTATAACCATAATGATACTTTTGATGCTTCAGAACTTACAACCCTTGCAACTCAAGGTGGTGGTTCAAGTTTCACAGGTAACATTCTTGCTCCTTTGACTGCTATGACCGGTGCCACTACTATGAGGGTTCGTATGTCATACAATACTGCAGCCAACGCTTGTGGTTCACAGACCTACGGTGAAGTAGAAGACTATACTGTTGTTCTGAAAGCTCCCAGCTTCGTTACCCAGGTGGCTCCTGCTACCGGTACTGTAGCTGCTGGTAATGAAGTTGACGTTGTAGCTACTTTCTCAGCTACCGGTCCTCTGTTCTCACCTGCTGGCACCTACAATGTTAACCTGGCACTGCACAGCAATGACCTGGCAAATGCTTCAGTTATGATTCCTTGTACTATGATTGTTACCGTTCCAGGTAGCATCACTGGTACTGTTACTGACTGTGTTTCCGGAGCTCCTATCGCTGGTGTTATGGTAACCGCCGGTTCATTCTCAACAATGACCGATGGTGATGGTGTTTATACTTTCCTTGTAGATGCTGGAACTTATAATATGGAATTCGAACAGATCGGATACCAGGTTGTAACCGTTACCGGTACTGTTGTTACTTCAGGTGCTGTTACTACTGTTAACGCACAGCTTTGCGAACAGCCATATGCTCCTGCATGTGCTTCCGCAAGTGTTAACCCTGAAGATACTCAGGCTACCGTTACCTGGTGTGTACCTGCCGGACCATACGAACTTCTTTATGATGATGGTACTGCTGAGAATTTCACAGCATTCCAGCTCCCCGGCAATATGAATGCCGTGAAGTTCACTCCTAAGGGATATCCTGCAACTGTTGTTGGAGGTAAATTCTTTGTTGGCGATGGCGCATTCCCAGTTGGTGGAAACATCATGAATGCTCCTTTCACAGTTGCTGTTTTCGCAGCTGATGGAACCAACGGTTTACCAGGAACACTTGTTGATTCATTACCTGCAACTGTTACCAATTACGGATGGGTTGAAGTTACCGGTCTTAATGCCAATATAGCTTCAGGCGATTTCTACATTGCCATGATCCAACGTTCAATGTCACCTGATTGTGCTCCTATCGGAGTTGACGCTTCATTGCCAAAAGCTTACAAGAGCTACACACGCAATGTTACCGGCAACGAACCTTGGGTTCTTTCACCATATCAGGATATGATGATGCATGCTATCGTTAGCAGCCCAATTGGCGGTGATGATGACAATGCTATTGCTTCTACCAAGGTTCTTATTCCTGGTAAAGTAAAAGGCATGATCTCATTACATCAGCCAAGCGCCGTTCCAGGTGTTGAAGTTGCTACAGCTATGACAACTGCTCCAACCGGTTATGAAACCGATGCAGTTCATCATTATAAACTCTATCGCATCAGCAATTTCGATCCTAATGCTCAGCCTTCAACAGGTACATTTACCCTGTTAAGCGATGCCCTTACTGCTACTACTTACATTGAAAGTGGTAACCAGTGGTCAGCTCTTCCAGAAGGTTGGTATGCTTACGGTATCAAAGCTGTTTATCCTAACGGACAAGAATCAGCTTTCGTTTATACCAATATTATTCCTCATAAACTTTTTGCTGACGTAACTGTCAACGTTAAGTTGATCTGCGGTATGGTTGCCGGAGAAGGTGCAGTTGTAAAATTCACCGGAAGCGATTATCCTTATGCAGTTCTTACACAAACCGTTCCTGCTTCAGGTACCGTTGTATTTGACAATATGATAGAAGGTCATTATGAAATGATGGTGACTAAGGGTGGTTACACTCCTTATATCGTGAACTACAACATCACTGGTGATCGCACTATCGAAGTTATCATGGAAGACATGCGTTACAAACCACGCAATCTGTTTGTTGATAACCGCACCCTTATTGCTACCTGGGACGAACCTTTAGCAATTGCTATTACTGAAGATTTTGAAAGTGGTGTATTCCCTCCAGCTGGCTGGCAGGCTACTACCCAAGGTTCTGTTGGTTGGTATGCTACTACCGATGGAAGTAGCGGTTACTTCTCAATTCCTTCTCATACTACCTATGTTGTAGCTAATGATGATGAAGGCGGATCAGCCAATAATGGTTGCTGCGATTATCTCATTACTCCTTCAATGGATCTTACTAATGCTCCTAGCTTCACTCTTAAATTCGCAAGCTTCTATAATGGCGATTATGGCCAGATGGCTTACGTTGAAATGAGTACAGATGCCGGTGCAACATGGACTCCTATCTACACTTGTTCACCAGGTGCTAGCTGGACCGATGTAGAAGTTGACCTTTCAGCTTATTCAGGAGCTTCAGGACTTGCTTCAGTTTGGTTTGCATTCCATGCAGACGATGCTGGCCAGTGGGCTTCAGGTTGGGCAATTGATGACGTTGAGGTTTCCTCAGGTGGTCTCAACTTCACCAAATACGGTGTATTCCTTGATGGTGCTTATGTTGGCTGGACTCCTCCAACACAGCGTACCTGGACCTATGATCCAACCACAATTAATTATGGTCAGACTTATGTAGCAGGTGTTGCTGCTTTGTACTGTTCAGGTTGGTCAGATCTTGACACTTATACTTTCACAGCTCGCTTCCTCTATCCTCCACGTAACTTACAGGCTACTGAAAACCAGAGTGCTGTTATCCTTACATGGCAGGCTCCATTAAGCGGCGACTATGCAGTTAGCGGATCAATCCCACGTACTGAAATGCCAAATCCAAATGCTGAATATAGCCCAATGGTTACCCAGCGTACAGGAAGTGACAATACAGATGCAGTATGGGATGTTCTTCTTACCTTCCCAACAACTTCAGCTGGTAAAGCCGGTGTTGCAACAGATGGTAACTTCATTTACACAACTATCTGGAGTGGTGGTGGATTCCAATCCTATGACCTTTCAGGTAATTATGTAGAAGATTTCTCTATCGCTGGTGTTAATAGCATCCGTGACCTTGCTTTCAATACTGATAATAACCATTTCTATGGATCACCTAACAGTGGTACATTATATGAAATGGACTTCACCAATAAAATTCTTGTTGGTAGCGTTTCAACCGGTGTAGCCGGAATCCGTCACATTGCTTATGATCCTACCCTGGATGGTGGTAATGGTGGTTTCTTCGCTGGTGGTTGGTCAGACGACAGCAAGATTAAACTTGATGGTACTGTTATCGAGACCACTCCTGGTTTCGCTGCTCAGGGCCTCACAGGTGTTTATGGTAATGCATACGATTTCGGAACTGCCGGCGGTCCATTTATTTGGTACTTCGATCAGGGTGGTAACGGACTCGATATTTGGCAGTATGACATCACTGCTGGTGCATTCACTGGTTTTGTTCAGGATGCTTCTACAGTTCCTGGTGCAGCTGGTGCAATCGCCGGTGGTTTGGAATACAGCACAGTAGCTGTTCCTGGTCATGCTATCCTTCTGGGTCTTGCTCAGCTCGATATCGTATTTGAATATGATATGGGTGGTGCTGCTCCTCCTCCTCCTACAGCTGGTGACCTTGTACGTTACAATCTCTATCGTGATAGCGATTTCACTACTCCGGTTGCTGAAATTCCTGCTACCGAACTTGAATATTGGGATATGGATCTTACTCCTGGAGTATATTGTTATGATATCACTGCAGTTTATGATCTGACTGATTTTGGTTTCCCAGGACAGTTCGACGAATCACTTCCTGAAGGTACAGCTTGTGCTGAAGTTCATTACGGATTCCCACTTCCTTTCGTAGAAGATTGGACAGCTGGTGTATTTGAACTGAACCTTTGGACACCAGGTGAAAACTGGATCATGGAAGGCCAGGTTGGTAATCCTTTACCATCAGCCAAATTCAAATGGGATCCTTTGTTAACTGATTATAGCAGCAGTCTCACCAGCTCATGGTTAGATGCTACTACCATCAACACAAGCACTCCTTATAAGATTTGGATGGACTTTGATCTGAAACTTGACGACCGTACCGCTTCAACCAATGAAAAACTTGCTGTTGAAGTTTATAACGGATCAAGCTGGATTACAGTAGCTGAAATTGCCAACAATGGTGATTTTGACTGGACATTACAGCACATCAATATCTCTAACCAGTCAAAGGATAGGGTATTCCGCGTTCGTTTCACCGCAATGGGCGAAAGTTCAGGAGATATCTTCTACTGGTATGTTGATAACGTTCATATCTATGCAGGTTACGAATTCAATCCTCCTATCAACCTCGTTACATCTAAAGAAGGTGCTCCACAGAACGACATTAAACTCGTTTGGGGTGCTCCAGCCGGTGGTGGAACTATCATGACTTATGTAATTGATGACAACTCAGCTGAAAACGGTTGGGCTATCAACCCAGGTTATGATTCATGGTTAGGTAATGAATTCGCAGTTAGCGAAAGTGGTGTTCTTCAGTCATTCGACCTCTACTGGCAGGCTAACCCAGCTGGTGGAACAGAATCTATGACCATCGATATCTTTGACGCCAGCCAGACATTGGTTGGAACATCTGATGCTTTTGTTCCTACTCCTGACAACTGGCAGACTGTTGCCGTTCCTGATGTAGAATTCAATGGTACATTCTATGCTATGGTTCATTGGAATATGTTAGCTGGCAATAGCCACTACCTTGGTTCAGATGAAGATGGTCCAAATGCTGCCAATAACTACGGATGGTACTATGACGGAGCCGCTTGGGCTCACCTGTCAGACTTCGGTTATGCTCCAAACGTATTCTTGTTACGTGCTAAGGCTCTCGTAGGTGGAGACAAATCAGTTGCTGCTTTTGGACCAGTTTCCAGCAACAACGGTACTCCAAGTACTACTCTTGCCAATGCAGTTGTTAAATCAGACCGCAGCAGCAGCGCCGGTGTACCGGTTAGCAGCAGTGCTGTATTCCAAGGCGACAACAGCGAAGACCTAACAGGATACAATGTATATCGTTGGGCTTATACCGATCCTATCCCTGGTCAGTACACAACTCTGGGCGACACCACAATGATCGCTACAGTTACTGCTACTGAGTACCTGGATATGAACCTGTTTAACAATTGCTACTACTACTATGTAACTGCAGTTTACACTGAAGGTGAATCAATTCCGTCAAATACTGACTACGAATGTCTCACTGTAGGCGTTAACAACATAGAAAATAGTGAAGTTAAACTGTATCCTAACCCAGCTACCACTGTTGTAAACATTGACCTGGTTAAGGGTGTTCGCACACTTACTATTTACAACGCTCTTGGTGCAGTTGTTGCTGAAAAGAACATTACACGTGAATCTACCGTGTCAATCGTTACTTCCAACTACGCAGCAGGTGCTTATAGCGTGAAGTTCACCACTGAAAACGGTGATACTTTCAGCCGTAAGTTCGTTGTTACCAAATAATCCTGTAAAGGAATATTGAAAAGAGGGCTCCAATGGAGCCCTCTTTTTTTTACATTTCATTTATTGTGTTATGGATTCTTTTCATTAATTATCTTCTTGCCGGTTCTCTTCTTACTTTTCATTTCTATTGAAAAAGCTACCTTTGTACCATGATCTCAATCAATAATCTTTCTGTTCATTTTACCGGGGATTACCTCTTCGAAAATGTTTCATTTCTAATCAATGATCGTGACCGCATTGGGTTAGTTGGAAGAAATGGTACAGGAAAAACTACTTTACTTAAAGTTCTTTGTGGGGAAATGGAACCTGAAACCGGAACCATCGCAAGCCCATCTGGCAATACTGTTGGTTACCTGCCACAAGAAATGGCATCCGGAAGTAAGCTGTCAGTCATAGAAGAAACAATGACTGCTTTTGAAGAAGCTTTAAAACTGCAGGATCAAATTACAAATTATACCGCTGAACTGGCTGAGCGGACTGATTATCATTCTGAATCCTATGAAAAATTACTGCATCGTTTTAATGATGTAAATGATAGGTTCCACCTGATTGGTGGTCATATGATGCAGGAAGGTGCTGAAAAGGTTTTGAAAGGATTAGGTTTTGAACCCGAGGATTTTAACCGTCCAATGAGTACTTTCAGCGGTGGTTGGCAGATGAGGGTTGAGCTGGCTAAGATTTTACTTAGAAGTCCGGACGTTATTCTTCTTGATGAGCCTACCAACCACCTGGATATTGAATCCATTCAATGGCTTGAAGACTTTCTGATTAATTACCGAGGAGCAGTTGTCTTGGTTTCACATGATAGAACTTTCCTTGATAATGTTACTACAAGGACGGTTGAGATTATGAATGCAAGGATTTATGATTACAAAGCCGGATACTCTGAATATGTGGAGTTGAGAGCAGGGCAAATGGAGCAACAAAAAGCTGCTTTTGATAATCAGCAAAGTCAGATTGCGCAAATTGAACGTTTTATTGATCGTTTCAGATATAAATCCACTAAGGCCCGGCAGGTTCAATCCAGGGTGAAGTTGCTGGAGAAAATGGATAGAGTTGAAGTTGATGACATTGATAGTTCAGCCATTCACTTTGTCTTTCCACCGGCCCCCAGGTCCGGAAAAGTTGTAATTGAAGCCAGGCAATTGTCAAAAAAATATGGCGAGAAACAAGTTCTGAAAAATCTGGAGTATATTATCGAGCAAGGTGATTTTGTAGCTTTTGTTGGAAGGAATGGAGAAGGTAAAACTACCTTGGCCCGGATTATTATAGGGAACCTTGATCACGAAGGTATCTGCAGGCTTGGACACAATGTTGTTATTGGGTATTATGCTCAAAACCAGGCAGAGTTACTGGACCCGGAAAAGACCGTTTTTCAGACAATAGATGATGTGGCCGTTGGAGATATGCGGCCAAAAGTCAGGGCTATTCTGGGAAGTTTTCTTTTCGGTTCGGAAGCCATTGATAAAAAAGTTAAGGTTTTATCGGGCGGTGAAAAAGCCCGCCTTGCTCTTGCGCGATTACTGCTTAAACCGGTTAATCTACTGGTATTGGATGAGCCTACTAACCATCTTGATATGATCAGTAAGGATATCCTGAAAAATGCATTGTTAAAATTCGATGGAACATTGATCGTAGTTTCTCATGACAGGGATTTTCTTCAAGGATTAACCGATAAGGTATTTGAATTTAAAAATAAAGGGATAAAAGTCTGGCTGGGAGATGTGTTTGACTTCCTTCAGGCAAGAAAATTAGCCAGTTTGAAAGAGCTGGAAGCCCGCAAACTTGCTGCAAGGCCTTTAGAGGGTGATAGTGCATCTTCTGATAATAAGTTGAATTATGAGCGCAGGAAGCAGCAGGATAAAGAAGTTCGTAAGGTTGCATCAAAGGTTGAAAAAGTAGAATCTGAAATTTCGAATATAGAGTCTGAAATCAAAAAGCATGACCTTTTATTAGCAGATCCGGAGAGTCATATAAATGCTTTGAAATCTTCCATACTCTATAAGGAATACCAGGAATTAAAGTCACGACTGGAAGGGAAGATGGAAGAATGGGCTTCACTCCATGATGAAATGGAATTGCTTAAAAAAAGCCAGGAAGGTTAATATGTTTCAGTAGTGAAGGGTGAATATGTAGTATTTAATATTCCCTATCCATCAAGGCTGCACAATAAGTCAGCAGTGTTGTTGTGTTTTCGGGTGCCAGACCCTGAATCTGCATGGATTTTAGTGCTTTTTCCCAATATGAATTGATTTCATCCCTTGTATACTGGTAGATATTCAATTCATTAAATATTTCTTTTACCAGGCTCACTTTCTCAGCATCAGCGAGGTCAGAAGATTGATAAAGATTCTGAAGTTCAATGGCTTTCTGAGCAGAAGATAGTTGCAGAGCTTTTAATATGAGAAAGGTTTTCTTGCCAGAAATGATATCGCCCCCACATTGCTTTCCGAATTTATCCTCTTTAGCATAAACATCCAGAAGGTCATCCATCAATTGGAAAGCAAGCCCGATATTAATCCCAAAACCATAAAGCTTGTTTGCCTGATCCGGATCAGCTCCGCCTATTATTGCACCGGTTTTAAGGCTAGCAGCCAGTAATACTGCAGTCTTCAGCCTTATCATTTCAATATATTCATGAAGACTTACATTAGTGCGGGACTCAAAGTTCATGTCATATTGTTGCCCTTCACACACTTCGATTGCAGTGGCATTGAGAAGGCCGAGCAAAATAGGACTGACATCATTACGGGATTTCAGCATGTATTGATTAGCCAGGGCAAACATTGTATCCCCTGAGAGGATTGCGATATTGGCATTCCATTTCTTATAGACCGTTTCTTTACCCCTGCGAAGAGGGGCCTGGTCCATCAAGTCATCATGTAAAAGTGTAAAGTTGTGAAAGAGTTCAATGCTTATGGCTGCATTTAATGCTTCATCAGGATTACCTCCAAAAAGGTCGCAAGCGGCGAGAACCAGAAGAGGCCTGAGCCTTTTACCACCCAATTTAAGGGTGTAGTCAACAGGTTCGTATAATTCGATGGGTGCAGATGGGAAATTCAGCTCATCAAAAGCCCTGCTGATCTTTGATTGTAAGGATTCAATTGAATGCATAAAGAGGATCAATCAATATCTGGCAGGTTAAGAAGGTAAGTTCCATAGCCACTTTTGATTAGGGGTTGGGCTATGATTTCAAGTTGGTTTCTGTTGATGAACCCCATCCGATAGGCCACTTCTTCGATACAGCCAATTTTCAGGCCTTGCCGCTCTTCAATTACCTGAACAAATTGAGATGCCTGCAGTAAGGATGCGAAAGTTCCTGTATCCAGCCAGGCTGTGCCCCTGCTTAGAATACCCACTTTGAGTTTTCCCTGTTCGAGATAATACTTATTTACATCGGTAATTTCATATTCACCCCGGGCACTGGGCTTAATATTGCTTGCTACATCAACTACAGAATTATCATAAAAATATAAACCAGGCACCGCATAATTAGATTTAGGTTTCGCCGGTTTTTCCTCAATGGAAATAGCTTTTTTTGCTTCATCAAACTCAACAACTCCATATCGTTCAGGATCTGAAACATGGTAGGCAAATACAACACCTCCATCGGGATCATTGCATTCGGACAATAACTTCTGGATGCCGGTACCATAAAAGATATTATCCCCCAGGATCAAAGAAGCTTTATCATTTCCAATGAAGTCTTTCCCTATTACAAATGCCTGGGCTAGTCCATTCGGTTGATGCTGCACAGCATAATGAATTGAACAGCCAAGACTGCTGCCATCTCCCAAAAGCCGTTCAAAACCAGGGAGGTCATGTGGCGTACTGATGATCAATACATCCCTGATTCCTGCCATCATAAGCACGGATAATGGGTAATAAATCATGGGTTTATCATAGATGGGCATCATCTGCTTGCTCATAGCAAGTGTAAGAGGGTGAAGACGGGTGCCAGAGCCACCGGCTAGAATGATTCCTTTCATGGTTTTCAGATTATAATGATCAAATGAATGCTTCTTAGTCGTAAAGATAAGAAATATCAATGCTATTGAGCTGTTTGTTCAGCATTGTTATTATTCTCGTCACCATCGTAGATTTCGATTAAGGGCTCAGATTTAAAAGCTTTGGTAACCAGGCGCTTATCCAGGGAGAGTAATAATGACGGCAATACTACCATGTTAAAAAACATGGCAATAAATAAGGTGGTTGAAATTAATATCCCCAATGCTTGTGTTCCACCAAATTCTGATACGATAAATACACTAAAGCCAAGAACGAGTACAATAGATGTGTAGATCATGCTAAAACCTGCTTCTCTAAGGGCATTCAGCGCTGACTTCTTAATATCATTTCCTGTTTTCTTCAACTCATGCCGGTATCTCGACAAATACTGAATAGCGTTATCCACAGAAATCCCTAAAGCAATGCTAAAAACAATAATTGTGGATGGTTTAATAGGTATTCCTGCGAAACCCATGATAGCTGCGGTAATAATAAGTGGGATTATATTAGGCAACATAGAAACCACTATCATCCTGAAACTTGAGAACATTAATGCCATCAGGAGTGATATGAAAATGATTGCGATCAAAACGCTCTGAAACAGGTGGCTGATGAGAAATTCAGTACCCCTGACATGGACTACACTATTCCCTGTAACCACAACGTCATACTGAGCAGGATTAAAAATGCTGTCTACTTTTGGTCTGAGTTGCGACATAACCCTGTTCAATTCTTTGGTACCAACATCAGCCATCTGGAAACTGATCCTTGTTTTTTGCTGCAAGCTATCAATGAAAGAGTGCATCACTTCTATTTTTCCTTCAGTTCGGGTTGGGAAATAAGATAGCACAAAATTCTTTTCCTGGGAGTTAGGTAAGGAATACCGATCAGGGTTGCCATTGAAGTAAGCCTGTTTTGCAAACTTTACAAGTTCTGCTATTGACAGCGGTTTTGAAAAGATTCCAAAAGCCATTACCGTGTCCTGTAATTCATCAATCTTTTGAATCGTAGACAATTTCATGACACCTTTTTTCTTCCTGGTGTCAATGGAAATCTCAAAGGGCATTACACCGCCAAAATTCTTCTCAAAAAATTTAAGATCTACATAGATTGGATCTGATTTTCGGAGGTCATCGACTACTTTACCTGAAGTCTTCATCTGCATTAAACCAACAATGCCAATCAACAGTAGAATACCTGCAACGATATAAATGATTTTCCTCTTATACTGAACAAGATATAAGATATAATCAAGTATGCCGCCGAATATTTTGTTATCCAGGTGAGCCACATGTTTTTCCCCCGGAGGAGAAAGATAGCTGAAGATAATAGGTAAAAGTGTGATGCAGAGTACATATTCGAGCATTATACTAATCGCAGTGATAATACCAAATTCCCTTAAAAGCTGGTTAGAAACAAGGATGAACGCTGCAAATCCAATAGCAGTTGCAGTATTGACCATGAGTGATGCAAATCCAATGCGCTGTACCACCCTGGAGAGGGCTTTTGCCTGGTTTCCATGTGCCCGGAACTCCCAATGATACTTATTCAGGATATAAATGCAATTCTCTATGGCTATTATTACTGTAAGCGAAGGTATTACACCAGTAAGGATGGTTATTTTAAATCCAAAAAGCGCGATCAGTCCAACAGCCCACAAAATACTGATAGTGACAACAATGAGAGAACTGACTACAACTTTAAAAGATCGGAAGAAGAGAAAAAGGATTAGGGTAGCAACACCAATAGAGAGAAAAATAAAGAGGATTAATTCATCCTTAATCTTCTCCATCATTTTGGAACGGATATAAGGTAGCCCGGAGATGTGGAGTTCATGACCGGTACTGGCTTTGTAGGCTAATGCATCATCATTGATTTTCTGAACAAGTACCTGCCTGCTTTTATCATTCAGCCTCTTCTTATCGAGGGTGACAGCCATCAGGTAAGCGTGTGTTTCGGGATTATAAAGAAGTCCCTGGTAAAAACGGAGTCCCAGAATTTTTTCTTTAAGACTATCAGCTTCCGCCTGAGATGATAGCCGTTTTGTGACCAGGGGAAGAAATTCGAATTTACGCAGGCTATCATTTTTGATCACGCTGACAGCCCTGGTGATTGATGCTACTTCCTGTATTCCATCGGTTTTCTTAATTTTCTCCGATAGGTCGAACCAGGCATTCAATTCATTTACTTCGAACATCTTTGGATTGATGACCCCAATCACAAGTACATTACCATCTTCCCCAAACTGTTTCCTGAAGTTCTCATATTCCTGGTATGCAGTATCAGAAACAGGTAACATCCTTGCATTGTCATATGACATTTTAACTGAAGTGGCTTTCCACCCCATAAAAATGGTAATGATAGCAATACCTGCAAGTATGGCAGGCCTGTTACGAAGAATGATCCTCACGAGTGTTGTCCACATATTTCCCTAGTCTCGCGTCAATAAAAGAGGATTAAAGAAAGCCAATTTACGGATTTCTTTCAAACTTGTTCCAATAAAATTACCACTCCAGAATCTTCTTGAAATCAAAATCTTCCGGATTTTTCAGGTACTTCTTTGCTGCGGTATAATCCTCGGATGTGATGTATTGAATGGAATCGAAGAACACCATTTTCGACTTCTGGCTTTCCATACTAACCATTCTTGTTCTTACTTTTCCATGAGAGTCTTCAACATCTTTAAGGAAAAGAGGGAAAATGTCACCTGTAGGATCTGAAGTGACCATACAGCCGGTCAGTCCTTCATCAAAAAGACGTTTTACGCCAATGCCCAGGAGACTGCAATATAGAAGGTCGAATGCGGTAGGCTGGATACAACGAAGTTCATAACCCATTTCAACCGGACGACTTTTAACATCAATACCAAGCTGTTTCAAACGAATTTGAAGCAGCATATTGTAAATGTGAGCTTTACTTACAGTGCCCAATTCAGGGTGGCCGTGTTCATCGTATGTGAACTGGATACCGGAGGCTTCAATTTCATCATCGCTCATAAAATGGAATACCCCTTCACTAACAATTGCGACACCGTATGGAATACCTAAGATCTTACGTTTAATGATAGAGGAGATAATCAGCCTTGTGATTTTATCCAGAGTAACTTTGGTATTATTAAACATTTCCGGGATCACAATCATTGGGTAATGACAGGCTGCCCCGATTCCGAAGGCCAGGTGGCCAGCTTCACGTCCCATGGCTGATACTACAAACCAGTTTCCGGAAGTGCGTGCATCTTCATAAATGGTACGTCCGATGCGCACCCCTTCCTGTTTCGCGCTCTGGTAACCAAAAGTAGGCTGTCCTTCCGGTAAGGGCAGGTCATTATCAATGGTTTTAGGAACATGTATATTCTGGATGGGGAATTTTCGTTCAGTAAGGAATTTGGATATCCTGTTTGCAGTAGAAGCGGTATCGTCACCCCCAATAGTTACTAACAGTTTCACATCATTCTTAACAAAGAAATTGGTTTTAAATTCGAGGTCAGCCGGTTTATAGCGACTCATACGAAGCATTGAACCTCCCATGCTGAATACCCTGTCGGCCATTTCGAAATCGATATCCACCGTAGAGGGGTTATCCATAAAGAGGTTACGGTAACCATCATGAAGACCGATAACACGATATCCATCACGAAGGAAAACTTTTGCTACAGAGCTGATCACAGTGTTGATGCCGGGAGCAGGACCGCCACCGGCGAGAATGAGGATTGAACCTTTCATAGGAATAATTTCTTTTGAGGGAATGAACATTATTCCCTGCTGATTTTTTCGGCAGCAAAAGTAAGAAAATACTTCCAATAAGGTTAGACTTGAACCTAAACCTGACAGGTTTTCGAAACCTGTCAGGTTTGGGGCAATTAACCTCGGCTGAATAAGATTGCGAACGATCTAATACGGAACATGCTTAGTATTAAAGAATCTATTCAGCTTTGCTTTGCAAACCTATCAAGATTCAGTTTAAATTCTTTTCTTCCTGATCAGTTATATTTTTATAAGATGGGTTTTACCACAAACTGAGCAGTGATGCGGGAACGCATTTCAAGAAGAATCTCTTTTCCATCGGCCATTACCCTGTCAATAGTAGCCTGGTCGTAATGCCTGATCGTGATTAACTCCAGCCCGGTGTTGAACAGGACCCTGAAGTCTTTTTCAAGTAACTGAAACAGCTCATTTAAACGACGTTCATTATAATCGACACATACTGAGAAGCTGAGAGCTGAGTTCTGCATCAGGTGAATATGGATATTCCGGGAGGCAAAAATAGCCAGGATATCGCTCAGATTCTGTTCGTCAATAAACGAAAAATCCCTGGGTGAGATAGAAATCAGCACCTGGTTAACCTTGAATATAAAGGATGGAATCAGGTGATCATTGATAGTACCCTGCTGAATGACTGTCCCGGTTTTTGTTGAATCAATAAAGGACTTGATAAACAGTGGAATGTTCTTGTTTTGAAGAGGTTTGATGGTTTTTGGGTGGATGACAGATGCACCGTAGTAGGTTAGTTCAATGGCTTCGCGATAGGAGATGTCCTTTATCAGTACAGTGTCGTCAAAGTATTTAGGGTCAGCATTGAGAATACCAGGTACATCTTTCCATACAGTCATTTCAGAAGCATTCAGGACATAGGAGAAAATCGCTGCAGTATAGTCGCTGCCTTCTCTGCCAAGGGTTGTTGTGTGTCCTTGTTCAGTAGCTCCTATGAATCCCTGGGTTACTGACATCAGGGGAGGTTGAGTATCCTTTTCAGAAGTCTTCTGCAATTGGTTTTTAATCAATTGAGATGTAATTTCCCAATCAACTTTTCCCTCCCGCCACGTATCATCAGTTCGGATTAGTTCCCTGGCATCCAGCAACCGGCAATTAAACCCTTCGGCAGCCAGGAATTCGCTTACTATTAATGTGCTTAGCAGTTCACCAAACGAAACCACCTGGTCATATTGATAATCATAACCCAGGGTTGCCGATGAACTCAGATGCCCTTCCAGTTCGCCAAATAGCAGTCCTGACTTGAAAAAAACAGGGTGTTGCCCATCATGAAAGAGTTCATGCATAATATTCAGATGGTATTCAAAGATCTCTTCCAAATGTTGTTGTTTCATTTCGTCCTGGCTGAACCAGTCAGAGAGAACCTTTTCCAGTGCATTAGTGGTTTTCCCCATAGCTGAAACTATGATAACCAGATCATCATGCTGATAATTCTTCAGGATCAGAGCAACGTTTCTAACAGCATCTGCATCTTTAACCGAAGCACCTCCGAATTTGAATACTTTCATCTTTTTGACTTCTTATATCGCAAAATTAATATATTTGTTAACAAGTGAAGGATTGGTTATCGTTAGCCATTCTGCCAGAGTACTGACCTTATTCAAGACTAATATAACACCATTATTATGAAAACCTTAGTAGAATTCATCAACGATAAGCAAACTGAATATCCTGGTGCTACCGGAGAATTTACGCGATTACTTAACGATATTACAATTGCGGCTAAAATTGTAAATCGTGAAATCCGTATTGCCGGACTGGCTGATATCAATGGGTTGTATGGAACTACCAATATCCAGGGGGAGGATCAGCAAAAACTGGATGTTTATGCCAATAATCAGTTTATAAATGCACTTAAACATGGTGGGCAATGTGCAGCTATTGCATCGGAAGAAAATGAAGACCTGATCATTTTTGGAAATGCCTATTCCCAAAAAGGAGATTATGTAGTAGCTATGGACCCTGTAGATGGTTCAAGCAATATTGAAGTGAATGTTCCGATCGGAACCATCTTTTCTGTTTATAAAAGAAAATCACCATCCGGTTCATCTGCCAGTGTGGATGATCTTTTACAAAACGGTCGGAATATTGTGGCAGCCGGATATGTGATTTATGGCAGTTCAACCATCCTGGTTTATACCACAGGGAATGGTGTAAATGGATTCACTTATGACCCATCCGTCGGACTGTTTTTCCTATCACATCCGGATATGAAAATCCCTGAAGATGGGAATATATATTCTATTAATGAGGCTAATTATATCTATTTCCCTGATGGAGTTAAAAAGTATATCAAATATTGCCAGGTAGATGATAAATCCACGAATCGCCCATATAACACCCGTTATATCGGTTCACTGGTAGCGGATGTACACAGGAATATGCTTCGTGGGGGGATTTTTATTTATCCGGGTAACCAAAAGAATCCTGTAGGGAAATTACGGTTGCTGTATGAATGTGCCCCAATGGCATATATCATTGAACAGGCGGGAGGGAAGGCATCAGATGGTTTTACACCTATCCTGGATATTGAGCCTTATGATATCCATCAGCGTTCCCCATTATTTATTGGCTCAAGAAAAATGGTTGAAAAAGCTGAGGAATTCATGTATCAGAATTCCAAGAACTTCAGCGAACTCCATTAATTAGGATCATGAGTTACTGTTAGTAATCCAGAAGGCCCATTCCTGCTGCTGTTTTAATGAGAATAGCAGTATTTCGGGCGTTGAATTTTACTAATAAGTTTTTTCTGTGGCTATCCACTGTCCAGGCACTGATAAAAAGTTTTTCTGCAATATCCTGGTTGGTAAGTCCATCAGCGATGAGCCTTAAAATTTCAGTTTCACGGCGGGTAAGTAAAATTTTATCGGTTGACTGAGAGGCGTTACTATGGAGGATATCAGTAACGTTTTTGCTATAATAGGTACTATTGTTAATAACCTGTTGAATTGCCTCTGTAATTTCTTCGGTATCGGCACTTTTCAGAATGAATCCCTGTACGCCCATTTGCATCATTTGCTCGATCACATGTCTTTGTTCAATGGAGGTAAAAACAAGGATTTTCAATCCGGGAAATCGTGACTTAGCCTGCTGACAAAATTCAATTCCATTCATATCAGGCAGATTGATATCAAGCAGGATAATATCAGGTTTATTCCCATTCAGGTATGCCAGTCCATCACGGCCATTCGTGACCGGGTGGCATTCAATATTCCGGATGGATGATTGGATAAAGTCGGAGATACTCTTACTTACAATCGGATGATCTTCAACAATAAGGGCTTTCCTATTCATAATCTGGCATTGGAAGCTGAATCCAAGGCTAAGATAGTAAAAATTCAACGGTGGCTTCGGTTCCTTCACCTGTTTTACTCCAGATATCAAATTTTCCGTTGAAGGAATCGACCCTATTCTTTATGCTGACCAGTCCTTTCCCTTCAGTTCCTGCATGGGAATCGAATCCTTTTCCATTATCAAGCACCTGAAGGCAAAGTCTTTTTTCTTCGGAGAAGAACTGAATTGAGATTATATCTGCTGAAGAATGTTTGATGGCGTTGTTCACCAATTCCTGCCCGATTCGAAAAAGGGTAATTTCCAATTCCGAAGGAAATCGGAGATCATCACCAAAGAAGCTAAAGTTAATGCTAACTTCTTTTTGAGTACCCATTCGCTGAATAAATTCAGAAATAGCAGTTTTGAGTCCATAATGCACCAGGGTTTCGGGCATCATATTATGGGCGACCCTTCTCAGTTCCGTGATGGAATGATCCAATAAACGAATGGCATTTTCGAAGGCGTCAGCATTTTCATTACTGATGATTGAATTCCCTTTCATAGAAGAAAGATTGATTTTAACACTTGATAATAATCCCCCCAGCCCATCATGCAAGTCCCTTGCCATGCGGCTTCGTTCTGCTTCTTCTCCCTGCAGAACAGATTTAGTTGCAATAAGTTGACGCTCCCGTTCAAGATCCTGGATTTTTTGCTCTTTGATTTTTAATAACTGTTCTGTTATGATTTTTTTATTCCTGGTATTCTTAAGAATGAAATAAACGAAAACACTTGCAATAACTATAAATGCAGCCAGGGACACCAGAATTGTATTTTTCTTCCGTTGTTCAGCATTCAGTTTCAGGATTTCCTTTTCTTTTTTCTCTGTTTGGTATTTAGTTTCTACTTCAAAGAGATTCCTGGCCTTTTCCTGAGTAAAGAGTGAGTCGCGGATGGTTTTGTATATCAGGTAGTTCTCATAGGCATTCCGGTAGTCGCCGAACTCGGCATAGGTTTGAGCCATTGATTCGTAGAGGTATTGAATCCCATCGGTAAAATTGTTCTTTTTTGATATTTTCAGGCACTCCTTGAAGCATAAGATGGATGCGTCATACTTTTTTAATCTTCTGTAGGTCCTTCCAAGGTTTAGTATGGTTCCCGACAATTTATTGGGGTCATTATGAAGATTGTGGTATTCTTTTGCCTTTAATAGAAATGGCAGTGCTTTGTCAGGCTTCTCTAATTTATTGTAAACAGCAGCCAGGTTTTCCCAGCCATTCACAATAAGGGGCTGGAATTTCAACCTTTGGCAGATACTGATTGATTTTTCGTAATAATCAAGGGCTAAAGTGAAGTCAGTAAGTTTCTGTGGTTTATTTCTTGTTTCGCAGAATTCCCGGCTGCTATGCAAATTTCCCAGGTGAGAGTAAGTTTTTGCAATGCCAAAGCTATCATTAAGTTTTTCATATAGTTTCAGCGCTTTGGTAAGATAATTCAATGATTTTCCGAAGATCTCCTGGTAGTAATATATGATTCCAAGTTCGTCATACAAGTCAGCCATTCCACCGGGGTTGTTTCTCTTTTCCTCAATTCGTAAGCTTTGAAGGTAGCATTTGATGGCAATGCTATAGTCCTCTTTAAGGATAAAGTACCTGCCAAGTTTTTGGAGAGAATTTGCGATATTCCGGGGATCCTCCGTCAGCAGAGCCTTATTTACAAGGGCAATTGTGTATAGGTAAAGAGAATCATGATTGTTTTTGCGGTAAAAGGCTATTTTTCGTTCCAGTTCACCAATGGCTAAAGTATCCTCCTGGTAGGTTGAAGATTGTCTGAACCTTTCTCCTTTAAAGTTTTGTTTATTGCTTAGTATGCGATCGAGTTGCTTTGTGATAGAGTCTATATTGGCAGCACTAGCCATCATAAAGGAAGTGAGCCCTATACCAAAAGCCAGGATAAATCTTACAAAGGCAAATCTTATTGTCATGGGTATGAATTCATTACAAAAATAGTATGATATTTAAGGGTAAAAATCCCTTTTTACAGGGATATTGAAGATGAAGCACAGGTATAAATTTACATCATCAAGCCTTATGTTCTTTCAAACATTTTAAACATGTCCCATGAAAAAGATTCTTAGTCTCCTGGTAGTGATTTTACTGATGTTGAGCATGAACTCCATCAATGCACAAATCAATATTGGCCGTAAAGTTGAAACGAAAGTAAATAATCGAGTGAATAACAAGATTGACCGCGGGATTGACAAAGGTCTTGATGAGATTGAAAAGGAATTAAAGGTGAGAAAAAACCTGATGAGAAGCCAAAAACTGAGGATAAAACTAAGGCCAGCGGCTCAGGGGCAGAAGTAAAGACTGCAGGAAAAGAGACTGCTTCAGATAATCCTTCCCTACAATCATACTCAAAATATGATTTTGTGCCTGGTGATAAAGTCTTGTTATACGAAGATTTCAGCCAGGATGCAGTTGGTGACTTTCCAGCTTTATGGACAACCAACAAATCTGGAGAAGTTAATACTTTGAATATTGCACCAGGTAACTGGCTTAATCTTAATGCCACCGAGGGTAACTGGTGGTTCCTTAAGCCGATTGATTTTCCAAAAAATTTTATTGTTGAATTTGATGTTGTTCCTAAAAAGGCAGGAGGCCGTTATGCTGTTGGAGTTGCATTGTATGGAGAAAACAGTTTCAAGGAGATGAGTGATCCATACAACTGTAAGACAGGACTGATTGTTGCGGTTTCAAAAAACGGATGGGAAGCAGAAGGCCTTAAGGCCGGTCAACAGAAGATCAGGGGGACATCGGACCTTAATCCTGTGAAGGAAGAGAAGGTGAACCATGTGATCATTTGGGTTCAGGGCCGTCGTGTCCGCATCTATCATGCAGGAGAGAAGGTATTGGATATGCCTACCAATCTTTATGAGGACAGTAAATTTACCCGTCTGGGTTTTAACCTGTTCCGCGGTGCTTCATGCAGTTCCTACATCACTAATATCAAGGTAACATCTGCATCACCTGATATACGAAACAAGTTGCTCACTGAAGGTAAGCTGGTGACATACGGGATTTATTTTGATGTGAACAAAGACATTGTAAA
Source organism: Bacteroidales bacterium (assembly GCA_016707785.1). Taxonomy (NCBI): domain Bacteria; kingdom Pseudomonadati; phylum Bacteroidota; class Bacteroidia; order Bacteroidales; species Bacteroidales bacterium. The sequence goes on from JADJGZ010000032.1 coordinate 32,748, forward strand.
ACCAGAGTCATACGGGACTCTGAAGGAGATTGCAAAGATTTTAAATGAAGTACCGGATGTTAAGGTAAAGATTGTTGGCCATACAGATGCCGATGGACAGGATGCAGCCAACCTGGATCTGTCAAAACGGAGAGCCGCTTCTGTAAAGAGTGAACTTGTTAAATCCTTCAATGTAAATGGTGATCGTTTGGTTACCGATGGAATGGGAGAGTCGCAGCCTGTGGCACCAAATGATACTCCGGCTAACAAAGCATTGAATCGGAGAGTTGAGTTTATTAAGTTATAATTATAGATTAATAATCCATACCATTCAAAAATACTCATATGAAAACACATTCATCCAGAAGTAAGGGGAGATTTACCTTATTTTTATCATTGATCATTTCTATTGTCCTGATTACCGGATGTAAAAAAGAGGAAGATTCCGGTAACACCATCAAAAAATATGATGAGATCACATATGCCGACATTAAAAGTAATGAGAATTCCTTGACTTCAGCAGGCATTGGTATTTCAGATGCAACAGGCTTACTTCTTAAGGCAGGTGATATCTTGTTTTACAGAACCAACCTGGGAAATCTGGGGAAACTCGTAATAATTTCTATTGAACCAGCCGATAACTATAAAATAACTTTCAAGGCAAAAACATTTGCCAGCGATGGCACATTGATCAGCGAAACCATGTCTCTGGATATTCGTGGTACATGGCAAGGTGAACTTGATACTTTAATAGAAGGAACGGTCGCAACAGATGTAGATTTCTGGAATGAAAGAGTCAATGATACAGATACAGTCTGGACGCCCAAAAACGATGCAGTTTTTTATAAATACGGTGCCTGAGAATAGATGGATTTCCAGCCATTAATCAATTTACCCAGGAAATGTTTCATCCGGACCAGTCCTTATTGGCTATCTGGCAGGTTTCGTTCTGTTTTCAGGAAGCAATACTCTAAGTGTTCCCATTGGTTACAAAAATTGGGTTCTCATTATACAAGAAATAAGCTTTTGAGTGAAATCCGATGCTTAAATACAATTAATATGAAAAGAACGATAATTTTTCCATTCCTGGTTTTATCCGGAACTTTTTTATTCAGCCAGCAAAGCCCGGAAATGTACCTGGCAAGTGTCCCAAGGTATAAGGGGAACAGCTGTGAGATGACTGATGCTGATACTGCTAATATCAGAGCTTTCCATAAAGAAATGAGTGATTTTCGAAATACACTCAGTGATGATATTAGTCGCCTAAAAGAAGCCCAGGAAAAGTTTATGGAAAATAATGAAGATCAGATCAGGAGAGCATGCTCGGACAGCAGGGCTATTCTAAAGAGGATGCTCAAAAACTGAAGAATGCTGATAAAATGAGTGAAGAAGAGAAGATGGCGATTGCCAATCAGATGTTGATGGATAAAATGGGCATGGATGTTAATGATTTTAAGAAATTGGCTGAAATGGATACTTCAGCTCAGAAAAGCTGGGCCCAGGGGTATGGAACAATGATGATGGCAGATGCCATGGCAAACCCTCAAAAAAACCAGGAAGATCAGAAACGGTATAAAGATCAATATGATCTCATGTCAGAGCAAAAATTTCTGATTGAAAAGATCAGGGCTGCAGAAAGTAAATATTTCCAGCAGCTTGATACTCTTCAAGTGCTTGCTGATACTGCCAATGCTCAGATGAGCCGGGAATTCAACAGAATGTATAAGGAAATCGATGATTGTGAAAGCGACGGCTGTGCAGAGTCAATTTACGAACAAATGAATCAGATGAAAAAGGCATATTGTTATCGTTTTTCACCGGATTACCAAAAGATTGTTTACGATTTCAGGAACTATCTGATGACTTCACTTGACACCTATCATGAACTGGATGTGGTTTCAAACCAGGTGACAGAATCACAAACAGGCGTCAGGAATCCTGATTATAAGCCAGGTATATTTGCTCTTTCGATAATAGATTATTATGCTGGTCTGGAATCTGGTATTTTCAAGTTTTATCATGCTGAGACTATTTATGGTATTGGAGAAAAAGGGGATAGAAGTGAATAAGTATATTCATGCACAAATCTGCACCAGTTCAATCTTTTTCTATATGAGATTCCACATTTTTTTGATAATCATCTTGTTGGTTCTGGATTCTGCAGCACAGCAACCAGCCAAGTCGGCAACAGAGCTAAAAAAGGAGATGGGTAAGATTATGCATGAAACCAATTGGTCGGACAAGGCTGCAGCGGATTCTGCCAATGCAAAGATTACCGAGCTATCCAAACAAATGATGATGATTGGAGCCAGGCAACAGGTCCCACAAGATGCCGGTAGCGGGGAAAAATATGAAGAAAAACTTAAGGAGAATGTGGAGTATCAAATGCAACTCTGGAACCAGATGTGGAAGATTGCAAGGACAGGAGACGAATCAAAAATAGACCTTGCAGAGCCGCTGAGGGTAGAAATAGTAGAAGAGTATAAAGAGGATGAAGACCCTACTATCAAGAACCCCGTCTGGCGCGATTCAATGCCCGATCTGACCATTAATATGTCAATGCCTCATGTACAGGTAATTATTGATCAGATGCCGGTTTTTCGTGGGATTAAAAGATTAATTATTACCTGTGAACAGAAAGGAACAGCAGTGGATCTTGATCAGATTCTCCGTAATGCAGAAAACTACCAGCTTACTGAACTCTATATTCTGAATTTCGGACCATCTGTCACAAGTTTGCCTGCTCAGGTGGGCAATTTTAAGGGACTCACCATCTTAAACCTGTTGAATAATAACTTGCATCAACTCCCCTCCTCAATTGCGGGGTTATCTGACCTAAAGGTCCTTTATGTTGATGTTAACCCTGTTACACAACTATTGCCAATTGTAAGTCCTTTGAAAAAGCTCCAGAAGCTTGGTGTAGCACAAACTGAAATTTCTGAATCTGAAATTGGTCTGATACAACAAGCTTTACCCGGATGTAATATTCTTACACAATGAAAAAAACAACACTCACTTTGCTTCTGTTTGCTATTGTTGCAATGACTAGTTTGTTTGCCCAAAAGCCGCATTTCTTCATTGAATGCAACCAGGCAATGGGTGATACATCCCAGAAATATGCAAATGCATTTGCCCGGTTGGTGGCTAATGAACTGAAGGATGCATTTCCTTGTGCCAAGATCAATACGCAATCAGATATCGTCAATAAACTGGATAGCTTACGTTTTCGTGCATTAATTGGGGATTTCGAGGGTGATTTGCCTTCTTTCTGTGATCAGTTGGCTCACGATTATTGGATACACCTTAGAATGATTGACTACACAGAAGGGAGGATAGCAATTATTGCCAGATGTTTCAAATACAAAAAGATTGATTGTATTGCGGATGCCGGCATGGTCAGGTGTGGAAATACCTTTGGTGAATTAACGGAAGGATGTAAGGAAATAACCAAAAGGCTTATCGACATGCTCTCAAAATTTGAGATTTGCCCGTTTACCGGTCCGGTTAACCTTAGCATACACTCACAATTTGACACTGTTACAAAACAAGAGTACGCAGTGTATTGCAATATGATGGATCAGACCTATCGCAGGGAAGAAACAAGTAACAAACGTGCGGATAGCGAGTGGCAACTGGAACGCAAAGGAATTCCAAGGGCTATTGGAACAATGAACTTTACCTTGAGTGAATCATCCAGTCTTGAGGTTCAGAACGGTTGTTATAAATGCCAGTCAGGCCGGGAGGGGGGAAGGATTTACACAAGAACAAATTCCTTCAACGTAGAAGGCAGTGGCCTTTCAACAGAGAGTAGCTATAATGGCAATAAACAGGATGACACGCGAATTGAAATTGAATTTCTTGAGGATGGTACTTATATTCTTACAGCAAAAGGGACCTCTAAACCAGCAAGAGGGTATGAAAAGGAGAATGAAAAAGCAGAGGGGACCTGTGATAATATTCCTTCTGATCCGCGGTCGATACCTAAGGAGATTACATTACCACTGAAAGTTATCCTCGGTCCGTTCCCGGGTAAATCTACTGATGAAATACTTCAGCAAAATAATACGATAAAAAGAAGGAATCCAATAACCAATGAGATGGAAACGATCACCTATGACTTCACACTGGAAAAATTATCTAAGTAGATGCAAATTGGATTAGCAAACATTATTCATGTTGTTTCTTTAGTCAAAAGGAAGCAAATAGTGATAAATTTCCCGGTGTAAAAGAGTTACTTAATTCATAATAGAACATTTTTCAGATCAATATCATGTATTGATCCATTAAAGCTCTTCCCATGAGAATTAGTCTGACAATCATATTATTGACCTGGGTATTACTGGCAGCAGCTCAAACCCTAAAAGATGAGGAGCTCAAAAACAAAACCGGTACATTCGAAATTCTTAACCGAACCGATTATGCCAGATCTGAAGATGGGTTCTCCAAAGCAATTGTGACAGCCAATTTTAACAGGATTACTGAACTTGTAAATATTGTAAGGAAGAATCCTGTACTTGCTGATATAAAAGGATTTAATGGTAGGGCAAGAATATATACTGTGCTCTCAGATACTAAATTCGGTTATGGAGTTCCAGCCCGCATCAGTTTCGAGTTTAGTTCATTCTTCAAAAATAAAAAAGGGGAAGTGGTCTTTAATTCTATTGAACCTCCCAGTTGGTCAGTTTATATTAATATGGTCAATCCATTAGGCTCAGGTTTCTCATCCGATCTTTTCAATCGTGAAAGATGTTATTTTACGGTTCCACTCAATAAGAAAACTATTCAACCCGGAATCGATATTTATGGAGATGAATGTATTGTATTATATGATCCTCTAAGGCCGGATTACTGGATTCCTGTTTCAGTTGGGGAAGCATTTGATGCAGCTAAATCAGAACTGAATAAAGAAAAAGATCCGGTTGCCTCAGCCTATCTGAAACAGTATTATGATCAGGAGTATGGTGATATTGCAGCAGAAGACCTGGAGAAAGCTGCCTATTTTGGAGGTGGAATCAGCAGAGTGAGTGTTGCTCCCGGATTTGAGGGTCAGGATAGCCTTTTCCCAAGGATCATGAAGGTAAATCCTGCATATTGGAATATGAACCTTCCGAAATCAGCCATTCAGTTTATAACTCTTCGCTCAATACAGAATAAGGATTATCTGAATCGGAAATTTGAAGAATGTCAGAAGACAATAGATTCCGGCAGTGGGTGCGATCTCGCCAGATTTGAGTATTCCTTCAATCTCGACGATGTTCGGAGATTACTCCCTTTGATCGGGAAATAGAAGCAACAGGCTTTTCAAATCGTAGTGTAATAATTGTGCTGAAATAAAGCCGTATTTCGATATTGTATGTAGGCTATTCTTGTCAGGTGAAATAGGAATTTTTCTAAACCTGGTTAGATCCCATTGTTCCGTTTTTAGTATATTTACTTTTCTTTATTTCGAAGAGAGATTGTATTAAATATTTCATTATCAAATTTATATATTTTATGTCTAATCATAGGAAACTTCCTGATAGGCGATCCTCGCGTATGAGAGGATTTGATTACCGACAACCTGGATATTATTTTGTGACGTTCTGCACAAGGCACAGTGAACACTTTTTTGGGAAAGTGATTAATGGAAAAATTTTGCTTTCGGAGGAAGGCCTGCTTGCAAAGCAATTTTGGATGCAAATTCCTGAACACAGCAAGAATGTGCAGCTTGATGAATTTGTTATAATGCCCAATCATATTCATGGGATTATAAGAATTTTAGATGCTTCAGGCAATAATGAAAAATTTCCTTATCCCTTTCCCGAATATGAATTTGAGGAGGGAAATGGATATTTAATTGATTTTCAAGATCAGGGCGTATCTTCTTTATTGGCATTTTCATTATCATCCTCGCTTTCCTCCTCTCTTTCTTCTTCTCTATCTTCCTCCCAATCTTCCTCTCCATCTCCTTCTTTATCTCCTTCTTTATCTCCTTCTCTATCCTCCTCTGCATTTGCCTCTCCATCCGCTCCTTCTCCATCCTCCTCCCCATCCGGGGGGGGGGGGGGGGGGGGGGGGGGGGGGGGGGATGCAAGGACGTTGCATCGGAAACGTCCTTACGGATAGGGAGGGAGGCAGGATCTTCGATAGGGAAAGCGGAATCTTCTCTTTGGATGCAAGGCAGCGGGAAGCTCCCGGCAGGGGCAGGACAGGGACTCTCTAAGGAAGCAAGCGAGGGAGCAGATAATGCATTTGAAATCGATGAACCAGATACACCTGCTGATCAAATTGAATTTATTATTCAGCTGGAATCAGAAATGATGAAAAAGCTATTTCCTGTGAGGGAGAAAGGCAAAAATATTGCCATGTCGGAAATCTCACCCAAAAAAGGCTCACTTTCTGCTGTCATTAGAAGCTATAAATCTGCAGTATCTTATAGCCTGCATAAGATGGGATTAGAATTTGCCTGGCATGGCAGATTTTATGATCGGATTGTCAGAAACCCCGGTGAACTTGAGAGAATCAGATGGTATATCCGGATGAACCCTAAAAACTGGAATAATTCTGAGAAAAAATTCTAAGAGTGGAAGATTCTATGAATGAATGCTCACTTTATAAGGATGAAGACGGAATGAATTAATGAACAATAATTTTATATGAAAAAGATTGATGCTTATTATCAAGTCTTAAAATATATATCCCAGGTAATGCAGGGCCTGGCAATAGGTTTTCGGTAATGTTTTGAAGGTCATATTCTCTTATCTTCTGACCTGTAATAGAATATAGGCTTGCTGATGGTGGCAGGAAGCCAGGCTCAAAGCAGCGAAGATGGATTGTGCCACCGGAAACAAATACTTCTATTGACTGCCGATTAAATGCCTCAGGAGCAGAAGCTGTGGCTAATTTATTACTGGTCAGGTCCTCCCAGGTATTGATGATTTTCTTATCAACAGTAACTGAGATTTCCGGAAAGGGGGTAACATTATCCGAAAGGGTTAACGTGCAGGTAGTTGGACTGAGATATAATACTTCTTCAATTATTATGTTTGCAGGAGCATCGTTTAAGGTGAAGTTGCCCTTTTTTATGATTGGGTGCCTGAAATAGTCACCTCTTAAGGTGAAAGTAATTTTATTTGCTTCAGCAATTATATCTGCTGCCGGATGCAATACCTGTCCTTCAATATTATGATCCATCCAATTGATACGGTTCATCAGGTAGGTTCTGAAATAAGCCACCTCATCCTCATAATCATTTCCTTGCCAATTATAATTAGGCCAAACGTACGTGCCTAATATTGGCCAGCGTTCAAAATTCCTGATACGGGCTGAATCCGTGAGTTCAGTGATTGAGTCAATTAATGCATCAATGTTCTCATTGCTTAGTTTATCCAGGCGCAATGCTGTCCAGCGGGTTTTTGCAAGATTTCTGAAATAACTATCTTCCATCATTCTTTTCCACCAAAACATAATGCTGGCATCCCATGGATTTACGAGCTCATACAACCAACCGGCATATTCAACACCAGGTTGCCAATAATCTACATTGCCATAACCCAGGTTGAAATCCCAGGCCGGACCGGCAAAGAGTTTACCGCCATCACTGTCCTTATGTTTATTAAAATAAGTGCTATAGCGGTACTTGTCTACTTCCTTTGAAATCTCTGAAAGCAACATAAAATCAATGAAAGAAGGGGCGTCAAAATATTTTAGATAACCACTGGACGGATCTTTAAAAGAAGGACCAATCAGTGCCTTTTCGGCATTGGTAACATAGTTCTTAATATATTCTCTTTGTTGGGAAACAATTGCCTCAGGTTCAGGATAATAATACTGAAAAGTGATATCCATAGCGTTGGGGTAGGAGGGACTGGGAGCTGAAATCCAACCATCAGCACCATATTCGAAATCCCAGGGTAGCTTATCAACCGCCAGGATATAACCACCTGTTACGTCATCACCGGTTATTTCATCCGGGTTAAGGCTGGGGATGTCAACCCTGTTTTCATCTTTTTTGATCTTCTCCTGGAGGATATAGATTCCTTTGAAGTCATTGTTGATTATCAGCTCACAGTAAACATTGCGGGTGCAGTATTCACCCAGGCGATGCCCGATTTCATAGGAAATGGCATTTCGCATCAGGCTTTTGTCGGTATAAGGAGCATATAAAATCCAGTCATTCTCTTCGGGTAATCCGAGTAAAGAGACATTTAGGTTTTCACCCTGGTTGTCGCGTGTTTCGAAACCATAGCATTTTTTGGGGAACATTTGTGTGGATTGTCCGCGTACTTCAATCCCTATATTGCCATCATAATTATTAAAAGGATCTCCTAATGTGTTCAGATTCCCTTCCCCATTGCTGATGATTCCCATATGTGCCGTAATTTTTGGGTCATCAGGGATTTCAGTACCAAACGTATTGATGACTACAATGGGCAGATTCGATTGAAGCATTAGAGGTCCTGCACTTTGCCTTGTTATGTCATCGAAATACCACTCTTTCCCGGCGGTTGTTCCCAGGAAATCGAAAAATATCACCATACGGGTGAAGTTGTTGTAGGGTAATCCGGTAAAATCGAATTCCAGTAGGTTCCATTGTCCGCCTGATGCTGAAACCCTTATTTCCTGCCAGCTTGAGACATCGTTATTTTCGAATTTCAGGACTACATCACCTCCTTCGGCTGGAGGATAGCAGAGCATGTGGTATTTGGGATATTGGTCAAAACTTACAATATAAGGCAGATCCAGCAGCATGAGGTCGTAAGGGTCAGTTGAAGTAGTGACCTTGATACTGAGGGCTGAAGGATTGAGGACGCCTGGCTGTGGGTTATCGACTACCTGAATACTGCCGGGCCAGGTAATCCAGTTGGCTGTGATTCCATCCCAATTTGAAATGGTATCATTTTCCTGGGCCTGAAGAATTTGAAGACAGGCTGAAAATAATAGAAATGTGAAGATCAGAAACTTTGATTTCATAGTATTCTTCATAGAGGCAAATATACTATATATGCTGAAGCCGGATAGGAGATAAAGCCTGATTTAGGAGTCTTTTTCGGACAAATATATAATGTCCATTCTTTATTAATTCCAGGGAAGATTGGTTTATAATTGTAATATTAAATATGTGAACACATTCCTTTTCTGTCATATAAATAATAGCAAGCAGGTTAGGTAGTAATCTGTATACTCATTCCTGGAAGGTATGCAACAGTAAACTGATTATAATGAGACGATTAACTTTCAGTAAGTTGACAGAATCGGGAAACAATTCAGCATCGATATAAAGTGGCTTTACAAATTCTTGAGTACATAATTCACCTCAAACCCATAAGTAAAATTGTATAGTTTATAATCTCTGTGAATAGATGCCAGGGATCTTTCCATTCGGATACCAAAGACTAATTTGTTGTTATTACCAAAGAAATAGGGAAACTTTACCTGCCCGATCCATGAAATGTCATAATCTTTAAATCCATATAAAGATGCTCCATTGAGTCGCCCTGCAATTTCTGCATATTTAATCCTGGAAGAAAAAAGTTTGGAAAATGCAAACCCGGTTTCAATAGAGAAATCAAAACTTTTGCTTTTAGAGTGATAAACACTATTGGTTCCAAATAAAAGGGGGATTTCTATGTAATCAAATCTGATGGTTTCAAAGGACTGGGTAAAAAACTGGTTGATATAACCATACGTTGTTCCTTTTTGAGCATAACGTAATTCCAAAACCCCGTAGACATCAGGAGAAAAATTGGTCCGTGCAAATGCTCCGGCGGAAAACCCGGGAATTCCTGACTTCTCATAATTATAATCCCAGAATTCTTCCTTATCACCTGTCATATCAATGCCATAAACACCCGCAATCAGTCCTCCGTCGAAGGTTAGCTTTTGGGCAAAAAGTTGAATATTACTACTGAAAGTGCCCAGCAGCAAGAGGATTAATATTTGTCGTGAGAATGACATTGCCCTCTTAAATTATAACTACTAAATATACTAAAAAAAGCAAAATCCCGGCTGAAATTAACTATCATCCGGGATTTTTAATATGCAGGTGAAATTCTATTAATAATTTTCTGATTTTTCTTCGAAATAAGATTTAGGATGCTGACATGCCGGGCAATTCTCAGGAGGATTTTTCCCATCGTGGATGTATCCGCAATTTCGGCATTCCCATTGAGTGGGTTCTTCTCTTTTGAATACTTCCCCTGTTTCGATGTTCTTTAGAAGTTTGAGATAGCGTTTTTCATGCTCAGCCTCAACTTTTGCAATAATTTTAAAGGCGGCAGCTATAGCAGGAAATCCTTCTTCCTTTGCGATTTCTGCAAATTCCGGGTAAAGCAAAGTCCACTCTTCATTTTCACCCATAGCTGATGCTTTAAGGTTCTCGGCTGTTGTGCCAATAATCCCGGCTGGATAGGATGCAGTAATTTCCACTTCACCTCCTTCAAGGAATTTGAAAAATCGTTTTGCATGCTGCTGTTCCTGCCAGGCTGTTTTTTCGAAAATAGCGGCAATTTGTTCATACCCTTCCTTCTTAGCTTCTTTTGCAAAGAAAAGATAGCGATTCATTGCCTGCGATTCACCTGCAAAAGCCTTAAGCAGATTTTGCTCGGTGCGGGTTCCTTTGATGCTTTTTTCCATGGTTTTGTATATTTTATTATTGAAATTATCAGGGGAGTTGTTAAATAATTAACAATAAAAGAAAAGCTAAAATTAAGAACAAAATGGATAGTTTGAACCCATAGGATGTATATCTTTTTTACAACATTTTCACCTTTTTTAAATTTCAGACATTTGCAAAACCATGTGGGAGAATGTGCTTCCGGATGTTATAAAGAATTAATCCACTGAATCCTCAATGAAATCGTATTTTTGCTGCCAGAAATCAGCCGCCATCAGGAAAATCCTTGTTGGCGGCTTAAGTTGCTTTGCATGAACAATGAAAATGATCATATACCCGGGCGCCCCAAGTCGACAGAGAATTTAGGTGGAAAGGATTTACTGGAGCTTTATTTCAAGGATCCGTCCCTCGGTCTGATAGAACAGGCTCTAAATCCTGATGCAAAAACTGAAAGGGGATTGCCAAGGATCAGATTGTCAGGCTTTGTCGGATCTTCTGCTTCACTTTTTTCTGCTGCAGTATTTTCGAAAATTCCTGTCGTCCACTTGGTCATCCTTGCAGATAAAGAGTCGGCCGTCTATTTCTGCAATGACCTGGAAAACCTTCTTGGGGAATCTGAATTCAGTTTTCATAAGAAGCAGGTTCTGTTATTCCCCACTTCTTACAGGAGGCCCTATGAAGTTGAGAAGACTGACAACAGCAATGTACTGATGAGAACTGAGGTTCTTAAGCGACTGAGCACACGTTCCACCAAAACACTCATTGTTACCTATCCTGAAGCCTTATCAGAAAAGGTAGTCACCAGGAAATACCTCGAAAAGGCAACAATGAAACTAAAGCGAGGTGAAACCGTTGACCTTGATTTCATGTATGACCTATTGGACCAGTATGGGTTTGACAGGGTGGATTTTGTTGCTGAGCCCGGACAAGTTGCTCTGCGTGGAGGAATCATTGATGTCTTTTCCTATACTAACGATTATCCATACCGCATTGAATTTGCAGGCGACCTGGTAGATTCCATCCGAAGCTTTGACCCTGCCAACCAGCTATCCATCGACAAACTGGATCATATCACCATTGTCCCTAATGTTCAGGATCGCCAACTACAAGAAAAAAGGGAGTCGTTCCCGGAATTCTTACCACAAGGGACTATTATCTGGTTATATGACACCGCTTTTACCCTGGACCGGCTTGACCTTGAATATGCCAAAGCTCAGAAGGCATTTGAAGCACTTACCGGGGAGATGGCTCACCTGGAGCCTGATGAGTTATTCATTGGGAAAGATGCTTTTCAAAAGGTACTCACCGGGTTTCCGATCATAGAATTTGGGAAGCATTCGATGTTCCAAGCCACACTTGAACTCGAATATCATACCAGTCCCCAACCTTCCTTTAATAAAAATTTCGATCTTCTGCTGGCCAACCTTATGGATAACGCATCCAGGGGAATTAAAAACAGGATCCTGGCAGACAGTCCAAAGCAGGTAGAACGAATCTATACCATTCTTGATGACCTGGTTAAAAACCGTGACAACCAGGAAGATCTGGATGTTGCAGTTATACACCTTTCGCTTCATGAGGGCTTTGTGGATAACGACAGGAAGATCGCCTGTTACACCGATCACCAGATTTTCGAAAGATACCATAAGTTTCACCTGGCAGAGAGTTTTAGCGGGAAGCAGGCATTAACCCTTAAAGAATTGTATGACCTGAAACCGGGTGATTATGTAACACATATCGATCGTGGGGTTGGAAGGTATGATGGACTTGAAAAGATCAATAATAACGGACGCTGGCAGGAAGCGATAAGGATTATTTATTCGCATGATGACTTGCTCTATGTGAGCATCCATTCCCTTCACCGGATATCAAAATATTCAGGGAAAGAAGGTTATACCCCTTCTTTGGACAGGTTAGGTTCCAATGCCTGGAATAAATTAAAAGCCAAAACCAAGGCAAGAGTCAAAGATATTGCCAAGGATCTGATCAAGCTATATGCGCAACGGCGATCAGCGGAAGGTTTTGCTTTTACTCCTGACACCTATCTTCAGCATGAACTCGAAGCTTCCTTTATTTATGAAGATACACCTGATCAGGTAAAGTCAACGGTTGACGTGAAACGTGATATGGAGGCTCTGCATCCTATGGATCGGTTAATATGCGGGGATGTGGGTTTCGGTAAGACTGAGATTGCAGTACGTGCAGCCTTTAAAGCTGTGACCGACAGTAAACAGGTGGCATTGTTGGTTCCCACAACCATCCTGGCTGTTCAGCATTATAAGACATTTCGCGACAGGCTGAAGGAATTCCCTTGCCGCGTCGATTATATAAACAGGTTCAAGTCGCCGCAGGAACAAAAGGCAACACTGAAGGACCTTGAAGCCGGGAAAATTGATATCCTGATTGGAACTCACCGGTTGCTGAGCGCGGATATTAAGTTTAAAGACCTGGGGTTGATGATCGTAGATGAAGAACAGAAGTTTGGTGTAGCTGCAAAAGAAAAACTCAAACAGATCAAAGTCAATGTTGATACGCTTACACTAACTGCTACACCAATTCCCCGTACTCTTCAGTTCTCACTGATGGGTGCCCGTGACCTAAGTATTATCAATACTCCTCCACCCAACAGGTATCCCGTTCAGACAGAGTTGCATGCCTTTAATGAAGAGATTATAAGAGATGCTGTGATGTATGAACTCTCCAGGGGCGGGCAGGTGTTTTTTGTAAACAACCGGATTCAGAACATCATCGAAATTGCCGGACTGGTTCAGAGGATTGTGCCCGATGCCAGGATAGCTATTGGCCATGGACAAATGGACGGTCATAAATTGGAGAAGGTAATGCTGGGATTTATTGAAGGCGATTTTGATGTTCTGGTTTCAACTACCATTGTAGAATCAGGATTGGATATTCCTAATGCTAACACAATCATCATCAACGATGCTCATCATTATGGATTGAGTGACCTTCACCAGCTTAGAGGGAGGGTTGGCCGTTCCAACCGTAAGGCTTTCTGCTATTTGTTGGCTCCACCTATGAGTGTGCTGACTGATGAAGCCCGGAAACGCCTTAAAGCAATTGAGGAATTCTCTGAGATAGGCAGTGGTTTCAATATTGCCATGAGAGATCTCGATATCAGGGGTGCAGGGAATATCCTGGGAGCAGAACAAAGTGGCTTTATTACTGAAATTGGTTTCGAAATGTATCAGAAAATCCTGGATGAAGCCATTCATGAGTTGAAGATTTCTGATTTCAGTGATCTCTATCCGGCTGAGCAACAAAAGGACTTTGTAAGAGAATGCCAGATTGAAACCGACCTTGAGATATTGATTCCCGATGATTATATAGCCAATATCACTGAACGATTAAGTTTGTACAAAGAACTCGACAATACCGAGAATGAAGATGCCCTGCTGGCTTTCCAGGATCGCATCATCGACCGCTTTGGCCCTGTACCTGCAGAAACCCAGGAATTATTCAATGCCATCCGGTTACGTCGTTTAGCCAAGGAACTCGGAATGGAAAAACTTGTGTTGAAAAATGGTATCATGACCGGCTATTTTGTTTCCAATCAGGAATCACCTTATTACCAGTCTGATGTTTTTACTGCAGTTCTGCGTTATGTCCAGGCTAATCCTCGGGATTGTAAAATGAAAGAAACCCATCAGAAACTGGCATTGATATTCAGCAGTGTTTTGAATGTCAGTAGTGGACTCGACCGGTTGAGGAAGATTTGATCTTTTTTGTATATTTAATACCTTGATGGATTATCAGACAGAACAACTCAATTAGGTCTTTCATTCTCTTCTTTTTACTGGTTTGATGAAAATTACTAATAAAGATATTCACCATAGAGGCTTATTGAGGATCTGGCTTTTAACTATCAGCCTGATTGTCCTTTCTTTATTTGTGAGAGGTGGTGAAGACCCTGTTCTATCCATTGTCAGGAATATAAAAATGGCCCAGAGAGGCTCCCCGGATTCATCGCTGGTATATGCCAACCTTGCTTACCAGTCCTCATTGCTGATTGAGAATGATACATTGATCGCTAAGTCACTGTCCGCTTTGGCTAATGCATATTATTCTGCCGGGAATTCTGTACTTGCACTGGATTACTTTTTCAAATCGCTTCAATCTATTGAAGATTCCAAAGTCTATCCTGAAAGAGGACGATTAGAGTCGCTTCAGGTCCACCTCTATAGTGGAATTGGAGCCTGCTACTTCGATCTGAAAATGAAGGAGTTGGCTTTGAAGTATTTTGAAAAATCATTATCACTTATAAATGAAACCAATCGTAGCATTCCTGGTTCTTTTAGCAATCATGTTGAAATGATAATTCTTTATAATACGGGATCTCTGTATTTGCAAATGAACCAGTTTAATAAATCAGAAGAGTTTTTTAAGAAGGTGGAAAAGCTCAATCGAATCGTTAAGGATAGTTCCACAATGGCAGGGTTGTTATCGAATAATGGACTCATCCTGAAGGAAAGAGGGGAACTGGATAAGATTCTTCCACTTTTTATGCAGTCGAAGGCAATATGGGAAGCCCTGGGATCCAGTAAAGGTGCCGTAACTGTCTATAATAACATTGGTGAGTATTATATGATTATTGGAAATGAAGATGAAGCCGTTTTCTGGTTTAAAAAAGCGATCTCTATAGGTACTGAGTGTGGAGCGATGAGATCTGTTCAGCTGGCAACAGATTTTCTCACAAAGGTGTATGTTAAAACTGGCAACTTTAAGGATGCATTCCTGATGCAGCAACTCAACGGGAAATTAGCTGATAGTATTTTTAATAGTGAAAGTGTTACAAACCTAAGTAAGTTTGCTATTCAATATGAATTTGATAAGCAGATCAAACAACAGGAGAGCATTCAGCAGGAAGCCCTGAAAGAGCAAAAGCAAAAAAAACTGTTCTACCTTTTGTTGGCTGCGCTTTTCTTCCTTTTATTCATCATCCTGGGCCTTTTTCTGCTTAATCAGCGATCAAAAACTCAGAATGCACAACTGCGCAGGGATCAACTCGATCTTGAAAGCCGGAATTTAAGGCTGGAAAAGGAAAAATTGCAACTTGAACTTGAATCAAAGAGTAAAGAGTTGGCAACCAATGTTATGTATCTTGTCCAGAAGAATGAATATATCACCGATCTTGCTCAAAAACTGGCTTCCTATCGCAAACAATGGCCTGAAACAGAAGTTCAAATTTTGGATCAATTAATCCGTGATTTACATTCCAATACGAATGATAAAGTATGGAAGGAATTTGAACTCAGATTCCAGGATGTACATCAGGATTTTTATAACAGACTAAATGCCCGGTTTCCTGACCTCTCACCCAATGAGAAAAAATTAGCTGCTTTTCTCAGGTTAAATATGACATCAAAAGATATTTCTGCCATAACATTCCAATCTCCGGAGAGTATAAAAATAGCCAGATCCCGACTCAGAAAAAAGCTGGGATTGATCCAGGAAGATAATCTTATTAGTTTCCTTGATTCTATCTAGAAATTTCAGGTTTAAATTTGTTTTTAATTAAAGAGCTATTAATCAGCATAATAGATTGATTATTTTTTTAATAATATATTTATTTTTCTAGATGTTAACCTTTTGTTACCCTTGTTTTAGATATTTCTGTTAGCATTGATTATATTTTTGAACATCTATTCCAAATGTTCAGATGAATAAAAAAACGGTAACTGATTCTAACCATTCAGCGGAAGACCTGGATGTTCTCCTTCAGCAATTGAGGGAGGAGAAGGAAGCTTTGAATAAGCTGCTGCTATATATTGAGCAGAAAAGCAATTCTGGCCGCAAGCCTGGTAAAGAACCAGGTCTTGATAGTGACCAGGTTATCAATGGAATAAATCGAACCGATTCAGTCTAGAAAACTAACTTCTTAATGTTAATAACATGAAAAAACTACTTATTATTTTAATTTTGAATTGCCTGGTTTTTGCCATTTGGGCCCAGGTTCCGGCATTCCCGGATAGTACCTTCAATGGTACCGGAAGGAAGGTATTCTCCCTGGGTTCCAATGTTCTCAATTATGGAGATAATATCACCCTTCAGCCTGATGGTAAGATTATTATGACAGGGGCTACTTTTGATGGTGGGCTGGGTGGATTGACAAAACTGGGTGTTTGTCGGCTCCTTCCGGATGGAGCGTTTGATCCAACTTTTGGAGTTGGTGGAATCAGTAAGGTGGATCTTGGCACACTGGGTTATAATGGTGGATTTGAGCCTGAAATCGTCCTTCAAAGTGACGGGAGCATGTATATCAATGGTTTTACCCAGGATGGTGCAGGAACCGGCGATGATATGCTGATCTGTAAGTTACTGGGTAATGGAAATCTTGACCCTTCATTTGGAACAGGTGGGAAAGTTTGGGTGGATCTGTTTGGTGGCGGCTCACCGGATGCTGCCTATGCCATTACAACTGATGCTTCAGGCAATGTATATGCCTGTGGTTCAACACGTACTGGAGGAACGCCTTTCACAAATGATGTTGCTGTCATCAAATTATCGCCTGCCGGAGTGCTTGATCCCTCCTTTTCAGGCGATGGGAAGATGCTCCTCGATGTTAGTGGGAACTGGGACTTTGCTTATGGTATCCATGTTCTTTCCAATGGTAAGATAATTATCGGAGGCTATGCAGGTCTTCCTGCTAACTTTTTTGCCCTCCGGCTATTACCTGATGGCTCCTATGACAATTCCTTCAGTGGGGATGGGAAAGTTACTGTCGATATTTTCGGACAGAATGTTGCAGATGAAGTATGGGGAATGTCAGTGGATCCTGATGGGAAGATACTCCTGGTGGGTGATGGAATTGATGCGAGCGCAGGGAGTATTTCCAAAGGGGCTATTGTAAGGCTTACTGCTGACGGAGTTCCTGATGTTACGTTTGATGGGGATGGAATAGCCACTTTTGCCTTATCCACCTCTTACAATGTACTCAGGAGTATAACCAGGCTGTCGGATGGACGGTATGTTGCTGCTGGTGAGGCTGCTGTGAACATGGATAAGGATTATTTTGTAGTGCGTGTGATGAGTGATGGATCGCCTGATGTCTCCTTCAATACAACAGGTATGTATACCCTCGACCTCACCGGACTGGGTAATGATGATTTTGGTTATGGTCTTGCCATACAACCTGATTCAAAAATACTGGTATCAGGAAATGCAGCTATCAACGAGTTTTCTAATCAGAAATACTCCATTGCCAGGATCATGTCACCTGGTGTGCTGGCCAGTTTTTCACCTTCTTCAGATCTGATCTGTAGCGGAAACCAGGTGCAGTTTACCAGCTCTTCCATGGGGGAAGGACTTTCCTTTCAATGGACTTTTGAAGGAGGGTCTCCAGCTACATCTACTCTCGAAAATCCTTTAATTACCTATTCAATGCCGGGTATTTTTGATGTACAGCTCATCGTATACAACAGTGAGTATTCCGATACCTTATTCCTTGAAAACCTTATCGAGGTAATCACCATTCCGCTGTCACCCTCCACTCCTGCAGGATCTTCTACCACTTGCAACCTTCAAACGTATCAATATTCTGTTGATCCGGTTGCTACCGCCAACTCTTATGCATGGTCACTGGAGCCTTCAACAGCAGGTTTTCTAACACCTTCGGCCAATACGGCAACTTTTACTGCCGCAACCAGCTGGACTGGGTCTTTTACTTTGAAGGCAAATGCTACCAACCAATGTGGAACCAGCAGCTGGTCAGTGCCTCTGAATGCGACTGTTAACCATATGCCCAATACATATATGATCAATGGAACCGGTGTGTATTGTGAAGGAGGAACTGCAAGCATCACTTTATCCGGCTCAGAAACGGGAGTTGATTATGAATTATATCTTGATAATGCCCCTACGGCGAACATCCTGCCAGGAACCGGTGCCAGTCTGGAATGGAACAATATTTCCACCCAGGGATTTTATACTGTAAAAGCA
This sequence comes from Bacteroidales bacterium, assembly GCA_016707785.1. Taxonomy (NCBI): domain Bacteria; kingdom Pseudomonadati; phylum Bacteroidota; class Bacteroidia; order Bacteroidales; species Bacteroidales bacterium. The sequence continues at coordinate 51,277 of JADJGZ010000032.1, forward strand.
AATACTGCCTTCTGCATCCAATCAATGGCAGGCCAGATCTTTGTATCAATGCTATCTGCGCCTGTTCAGCTGACACAGCCTTTAGGACCGACCAAGGCTTGTAATAATCTGAATTCCCTTTATTCAACTGAAGGAGGATCCCCCAGCGATTTATATGTTTGGACTATGATTCCAGCTGAAGCCGGAACTGTGTTAAGCAACGGAATGCAAGCAGAAATTGATTGGAGTGAGGATTATACAGGAATAGCAACATTGTCTGTCCATGCTGAAAATAGCTGCGGAGAAGGAACTGAATCAGAATCCCTCGAAATTGAAATAGGTGCGGCTACTATTCCACAAGTTACAGGATTAGAAACTGCCTGTATCGGTTGGACTTTACCCTACGAAACCACTGCCAATCCGGGGAGTTCCTATAACTGGCAGGTAACTGGAGGTACAGTTGTTTCAGGCTCCGGAACTCCACAGGTTAATATTTTATGGGGAACAGCAGGTGCCGGCACTGTAATTGTCACTGAAACCAATGCCGCAGGTTGTGATGGTTTGTCACAGACTTTTACGGTGGAGGTTGATGCCTGCGTTGGATATACTGAAATGGAATCAAAAAGAAGCCTCAATGTTTTCCCAAATCCTACCGAAGGTGCTATCACTATCGAAGGATTAAATGTACTTGATGGAAGTTCAACCCTGAGTGTACTTGATTTATCAGGAAAAGTACTGATTAAGAAGTCCCTGGCATCTGGAATTGAATCATTTGTGATGGGCGAAACCAGCTTGCTATCTTCCGGGGTTTATATTATTGAATGGATGGAAAAAGGTGTAATCCAGGGCAGGAAGATGTTCATTAAGAAGTAAGACTTTGCAGTTGTTACCGGAAGAGCAACAACGAGCTGGACTCCAACCTGGAGTTCAGCTTTTTTGTTTTATACAAACTAGCTAAATATTATTTATAGCTTTGTGTTTTCAACATCAACATAAAGTATTCATTGATTCAAAATCAGATTTTCCAATGCGAAAAATAACTATCCAGGTTTTTCTCCTCCTAATTCTATTGATACCAACGTTTACCCAGGCACAGAATTTTTACTGGGTAAGTTTCCGCGACAAGTCTGACACTGGCTTCAATCCATATGAATATTTTGATAGCAAAGCCATTGAGCGTCGAATCAGGAATGGAGTACCGATTAATGACCGCACCGACTGGCCGGTAAATGAAAATTATATTGAAACGGTTCAGCAGGGAGTTTCTACCCTGGTTTTCACAAGCAGGTGGTTCAATGCGGTGGTTGTGGGGGCGAATGAAATTCAAGCAGAGGTGATCCGTCAACTTCCATTTGTAAGTTCTGTTGAGATGTTACCTTATATGCAGACACTTCTTGCCTCATCGGTTGATTATGATACAATTCTTGATGAAGAGGATGCATCTTTGTTGTCGTGGCAACTTAAAAGCCTTCAAGGCGACAAATTTTCCGAAGCAGGCATTGATGGGAAAGGGGTAAGGATAGCCATTTTTGATGTTGGATTTCCCGGAGTAAAGGAAAATCCCGCTTTCGAGAAAATATTCCGTGAAGGCAGAGTCATTGCAACCCGCGATTTTTCAAAGAGGAAAGGGGAGGATGTTTTCTGGGGGAAAAGCCATGGAGCTCATGTTTGGTCATGTATCGCCGGGCAGGTTGGGGATATCAGGATGGGTTTGGCCACAGGTGCTGAATTCCTGCTGGCAAAAACTGAGGTGGATCGTGAGCCTTTCTCGGAAGAGCTTCACTGGATGGCAGCCGCTGAATGGGCCGATAAAAACGGGGCTGATATTATCAATAGCTCCCTGGGATATACCCAAAAAAGATATTTCCCCTGGGATATGGATGGAAAAACAAGTTATATCTCAAAAGCGGCAAATATGGCGGCAAGGAAAGGAATACTCGTGGTGAATGCAGCTGGTAATGAAGGAACCAACGACTGGGGAACCATCGGTACACCTGCTGATGCTGATAGCGTTCTGGCAATCGGAGGTATTGACCCTGAAACCGGATATCATACTTCTTTCAGTTCGTATGGGCCCTCTGCTGATAAAAGATTGAAGCCTAATGTCAGTGCTTTTGGCCATGTCATTGTTTCCGGAGAGTCTGGTTTCTCCAATAGCACCGGTACTTCCTTTGCTTCCCCATTGGTTGCAGGATTTGCAGCATGTGTGCTTCAACTCTGGAAAGAAACACCTTGTATGGAGCTTTTCCATTTAATTGAAAAATCCGGGAACCTATACCCTTATTTCGACTATGCTCATGGTTTTGGTATGCCTCAGGCAGGTTATTTTACGGGGAAGCAGGTGTTGCCACCTGAACCAACGTTTACCTTCGTTGAGTCTGAAGATTCTGTCAAGGTGATGGTTAACAATAAGCTAATTCCTTCCCAGGAATGGCAATACGATAAGTGGTCAGATGGTTCAATACTTCGTTCTAATCTTTATTATAACATTACCAATGCTAAAGGTGTTATTGATTCCTATTATGTGGTTGATGTTACGGAGGAAGAAGTACTGGTTATTGACCGAAGTGAATACCTGGAAGGGGAGACCTTAGTGGTCCATTTTGCCGGGCATACAGCTTCCATTAAACTATAATTCTTAACATTCCAACGATTAATAGTGCAGCGATCCTGCAAATAATAATAAATAGATGGGAGTTCTCATGGTAAGTTTAACAAACTATCCTCCCGAATTTCCGGAATTAATTACAGATGAAACAAGATATTTTATGAAACAATTGATATTACTCTGCCTGGTAATTATATCCTGCACTTTAACTGCCCAGGAAGTCGTCTTCAGCAAAGATGTGAAATCAGACACCCTACGGCCAACAAAAGGGCCTAATCTGAAGAAGTTTAGCCATCAATACCTTGGGATTTCGTTTCCAACTTATACGAATGAAGAATTAAATTATACCCAGCCTTTTTCATCCATGGTTGTTGATTATGGAATCAGGTACAAACGTCGATTAAATAATACATTTGCGATGGGGATGGACCTTTCAGTGAATTGGGCTGGCTACCGGATTAAGCAGAAGGAAGGTAAATCCGTTCCTGATTCTGCAATCAATAAAAAGGAGAAATTCCAGGTAAACAGCCTTACGCCAGCGTTATATTTCCGCATTAATGTAGGTAGAAGAGGTAATGTTATTGGGAATTACCTTGATTTGGGGGCGTATGGAAGCCTGAATTGGAAAACAGCTCACAAAACCACCAATAAAAATGAGAATGATGAAATGGTAAGGGTAAGCACCTCAAGGCTTTCATACATGGAGAACTACTCCTACGGTGTACTTGCCAGGATCGGAATCAATCGTTTAGCTATTTCAGCCAGGTATCGGTTAAGTGACCTATTCATAGCTTCTTCCGGGTTTCCTGAATTGCCCAGGCTTACAGCCGGTATAGAGTTCGGCTTATTCAAAAACTAACAGACTGTCTCAAATTCAAGTTGGCCTCTTTAATTTTAAATTTTTCATCTTCTTTTCGGTCAACTGCTTACACATATGGATTCAGGATTAACACTGATTCAATCTTGTAACCCCAGCCTTCAGGCTGGGGTTTGTCAATACCAAGTAAAAGCGGCCTTTAGGCCTGACTTATGGAATGAAAGGAATTAATCAACCTGTTATGAATACATTTACCTTCTTAATGGTTGTTGTTCTTGAATGAAATTTCGGGTATTGTTTCAATGAATATTGCAAGAACAAAAAGGAAACAATTTTTCTGCTCAACTTCAAACCAATCGGTCAGGCCTAAAGGCCACGGTTTTTGTTGAGCAGCATGTCCCCAGCCTAAAGGCTGGGGTTACAAGATGTATATATTTATTTATCCACTACAACTTTCAAAAATTAATTCAGGATAGCTCTGGAATTTAACCTTGTAAAAGGATGCATCCACCTCCTGATATTTTTATGTTTGAATAAAAACATACTAGATAATTTAAAAAAAGGAGGCTGTCTCAAAACTTTTGAGACAGCCTCTATTAGAATGATTCAGTTTTTTCCTTATTCAGTAACCTTAATGTTCTTCACTTCCCAGGTTGCTGATTCAGTATCAGAACACAGATATTTGAAAGCAATTCTCACATTGGCCTGACCTAAATAAGCTGATGGGATAATTACATCACCTGAGTTTATGAAAGTCCAGCTGTTTCCTGCCGGATAAGTAGGAACGGTAAGTTGTTCCCAGGTAGCAGTTGAAGGTTCACCAGCTGAATAGTTTTTAGAGATCCAAACAGTATGATTAGTGGAAACATTGGCCACATTGCCTTTATTGATGGCATGTGAGAATTTTAACATAGCCGTTGGAGCAGCAGTGAGGTTGATAGCAGGTGAAATAAGCCAGTCTTCATTCTGATGGCTTGCGCCTGTAGCGAATCCTGACATTGTAGCACCATAGCTGGCATCATATTTCCATGCCTGGGTACCAACAAGGCTAATGGTAGTGAATCCGCCTAAGCTTGCACCAAAGGTTTCTGAGAAGAAAGTCTGGGTGTTCTTAAACCCGATAATGTCATTGGTGTCGCGAATGGTGAGTTGGTATGTTGAGCCAAAAACACTGAGGATGCCCTGTATGGTGCCGCTTCCGGAAGGTACTGAAAGACTGGCGAAATTGGCAAAATTGCTGGTGCGTACAATGAAAACATCAGCATCAGGACCACCTTCTAAACCATGTTCACCATATCCATCTGTAGGAGCCCAGGTGTCACCGGCATCGGTAAAAGCAACATTCTCAAGCCTCACCAGCTTGTTCACCATACTGATGTCGAGATCTGTTGCGTCAACAACAAGTGGAACCGGTGCATTTCCGGGAAGACTATCTAGGAATAAATGGTTTTTCATCAATGTAGCAGGAAGTCTTCCTATCTTATTTTGATAAATATACCCCAATTGTGGAAGTTCATTATACTTCCCAATGTACATTCCGAAACACTTCACAAAAACACGTTGTCCAATTCTGTAGTCAGCATAAAGTGAGGTCTGGTCTACATCTATTTCTATCCCTGCGGTCTCATCCTGGATAACGATCTTCTTATAAAGGTTACCGGATTCATCATTGGCAGTTACGATACCGGAAATGATAATTGTGTCATTAATGGAATCAAGTGTGCCCGGGTGGCTGATCAGTAATTCTGCTATGGTTGAATTAGCTTTGAAATTAACTTTTGGGATATTGATGGGGGGTTCATCAAATTCACCTTTAACACAAGCAGTAAATGAGAAAGCGATTGCTGACAAGAAGAACAAAGCGCTTAAAATCTTTCTTTTATTCATGGTTAACTATATTATCGATTAAAATTGGTTTGACTGATTGAAATGTATGATCTGATTAGAACCTGAAACCTACGTTGACGAAGTAGGTACGTCCAAATGCATAGTAGAATTTGGGCGGGAATTTATTTGGATTATCAACTTGTGTACCGGTTGTATTGAAATCAATTCGGTTCTGTTCATATCCTCCGCTGATAAGATCCTGGTTGTTAAGGATATTGCTCACACTGAAGTTGATGTTGATGAAATAAGTGTTAATGCGAATCGATTTTCCAATAGATGCATCAAGTGTTAATCCACCATCCAACTGTGTTTGTTCCGTAATCACATCAATCTTGGCATCACCGGGGCCCAGCATAGCGATTGCTTTTGGAGTGCGGCGTTGCGGATTGAAATCCAGCCAGATCTTATCATAATAATTTGCATTCACATCAACGAACCAGTAATTCTTATTAAACCTTAAACCCAGGCTACTGGCAATCTGTGGACTTCCTCCCACATAAAAATTCTTGATATAAATAGTTTCGGTTGTATCGGGGAGCGAACCATTATCATAGGAACGGGTGCCTGTTGGACGATTGGTATACCTGTAATTACCGAAAGCCAGAACACCTACAACCTTTAATGTGCTGTGCACCTTCACTTCTGCACCGAATTCAATGCCCTGGTGAACCTTGTTTTCATTGGTGAGTGACATATTTACAAATGTCTTCAGGTCATCATCATAAAAACGCAATAGTTCACTGTATCCCTTAAACATCGTTTCATAAACTGTGATACGACCATTAAAGTTGGGATATCTTACCACATAGGAAATGTCTCCTGACATAATATTGAAATCAGTCATCCCAGGGGTAAGTTTTGCGGAAGTTCTTGGAGAAATATAGGCATCCCTGAGAAGGGGAGGACGATTGATATAGGCAGCATTAGCAGTGATATAATGCCTTCCACTGATCTTGTATGTGCCACCAACCTTGAAGGTATAGTTAATACTCGAATTGACTGAAGATTTCTGATAGGAATTCTCAGGGTCACGGCCATTCTTCATGTTACCGTATCTCCAATACTGGTTGCCGGAAACAGATCCACCAATGTAAACATCATATTTTGGGAAAGTGAATTGTTCAAGCACCCAAAGTTTAAGGTTATTGGAAAGAAGCTCATAGTTGTAGCCGAATTTGTCACCTTCATAGATAACACGGTTCGGATTATTCAGGTCATTCTGGAGTTTAACGGTATCAGCTTTGAAATCTCTTTGTGAGAACTGATCAATATCTACCCAAAAAGTGCCGCCAAGCATGTCATCCATTTCTTTATAATGGGTGCCTTTATAGTGTGAAATTTCAACACCGCCGCTAAGATTGCTGTTTTCACCGGTAGCATGGTTCAACCGGCTACTGATATTCCACTGATTGGTTTGATTAACGTTGTTTTCTACAATATATAAAGCCTGTTTATCCTCTAAATTAGCCAGGTAATTGGCCTGGTAGAGGGCATCCCAGTTCAGCTGACGGGTATTAACATTGGTAAGCCAGTCGTCGGCAATAGCACCACTGATAATGGGATCGACCGGAATTTTGTAATCCACCTGGTAATTTGGAAGATACCTGTAATAATCTGGTCTTGGATCCCTGGCGTTGAACCAGTTCAGTGAAGTGGTTCCGGTTGTCCCAAAGGTATAGGCTACTGAATTGGTAAGTGTTGTTTTTTCTGCAAGCTTCCAGTAATGACTGAGAATGATCATAGGTTCATTGTTTTGCCTTACCCGGGCATTCCTTTTTTCACCATTCTGGTACCCCCAGTTTGAATTGTAATAATTATTGTCAACAAGGTCATATACTTCCTGCACTGAAGCCGAACTCATTCCCCGGCGGGTAGGAGAGGCATAGGCAGTCAGGGCAATACTATGGTTTGAATTGATCTTCTTTTCAGCACCAAGGAAATAAGCATATCCATCATAAAAAGTACCTTCGATAAACCCTTCATTTCCCCATCTTTTTGATCCGGTGAAAGTGAATGCCCAGTTATTTTCCATCAACCCTGTCGAATAAGTCAGCATGAGCCTGTTGGTATAGGTCCTGTTTGACAAGGCGTAGGATAACTTGGTTTGCTTACGTTGTTTGGAAGCCCGGGTTATGAAATTGGTAGCACCACCAAGTGAGCCAATGGAGAACTTACCAGGTTCAATCCCGTTCAGATATTCACGATTCCTGAAGGCATCGTTCAAGCCACCCCATTCACCGTAAACAGCTCTTCCGGATTCTCCGTCATTAACCGGAACTCCTTCAATATAAACGTTATCATACTCCGAGTCATAACCCCGGGACCTGAAGAACATAGAACTAAAGGTGTAGGAAGATACACTCGTGAAAACATCACCTGTTGAGTGCAACAAGCCGGAAACAGCCTGATCCTTGTCATCACTTTCACCACTCAGTGTGATTTCAGTCATGCCGGATTCAGCATGTGTTAGACTAGGTTTTAGCTGTATCTTTCCAAGATCAGCTGAACCCTTGCTGGCATCAACTTCCATTGATAGCCTTTCATATCCGTCAATGGTAATCAGAAGGGTATAAACCCCTTTCTGGACATCATTGATTTTAAACTGACCTTCCGAGCCTGTATAAACAACCTTGGAGGCAGCTTCCACCTTGGCCTGGGCGACAGCAGTGCCGGATAATGCATCTGTAACCACTCCTGATAGACTAACCTGCGACCATGCAGGAGAACTCAGGATAAGAGTGGCAATTAATAAAGAGAAAAGAAATTTCATAAAGGTTTGATTAGACCTGTTGTTGGGTTTATAAGTAATTGATTTGAGCCTTTTTGATGAGGGAGTGCAAAAGAACAAAAAATATCATTTACCACACCTTTTTAATCGAATTAATTGCTGATTTTTACAACCGTTAAATTAGGTTTTATTAGCATCCGATTTTCCCTTCCTAAAAAACCTCTACATTTGTTTTTTCTTACAGTAACTCATCCCAAATACTATGTCCGTTGTTCGCACTTTTATCCTGATTTTCATCTTGGTTGTGATGAATATCTTTTCAGCCTATTCCCAGAAACAAGCCAAAGCTATCTGTATCGCATTTTATAATGTGGAGAATCTCTTTGATACCATCGATGATCCTTCCACAAATGATGTTGAATATACTCCTGCCGGTGGCAATTTATGGACATGGGATCGATACCAGGAGAAACTATCGCATATGTCCTATGTAATCAATCAGATAGGGGAAGAAGTTTTAAAAGGCGGGCCTACGCTTATCGGGTTATCAGAAGTCGAAAACCGGGGTGTTCTTGAAGACCTGATAAAAACCGATGCACTCAAAAATTCAGGATATGTGGTGGCTCATTTTGATTCACCGGATCGGAGAGGGGTTGATGTAGGATTATTATACAAAAAGAAGGATTTCGAATTGATTCATGCTGCATCAGTTCGCATGGTTATGCCTGGACAACCTGATTTCAAAACAAGGGATCAACTGGTCGTAACCGGATTGATTGACAATGATACGATTAGTGTACTAGTGAATCACTGGCCTTCGAGAGGTAATGATGAACCTTACCGGTTAGCTGCTGCTGCTGCATCCAGGGAAATCGCTGATTCATTATATCAAAGGAATAAAAACGCAATGATACTCATCATGGGTGACCTTAATGATGATCCTGTAGATCCATCAGTTTCTACTATTCTGGGTGCTGAAGGAAGGCTTAATAAGGTGAAACCCGGTGGATTGTTTAATCCGATGTGGAAGATGTTTAAAGATGGAATCGGATCCCTTGCATACAAGGATTCATGGAACCTTTTTGATCAGATTATCTTGTCGGAACCACTGGTCAGGGAAAAGACCGATAGCTGGAAACTTTACAAAACCAGGGTCTTTAATAAACCATTCCTGATCCAGAAGGATGGCCAATATGCCGGATACCCTCTGCGTACATTTGCCGGAGGCGCTTACACTGCAGGATATAGCGACCATTTACCTGTATATGTTATCCTTGTTAAGGAAAAATAAATTTCAGCACCACACAAGTCTATCATAGGAAAGCCGTTAATGTGGAATAGGTTCCGCATTGAATGTTCAATCATGAATAAATATTTCCTATTTTCGCTCCTCAAAATCTGTCCCTGTGTCTGATAGCCTTGTTATCATCCCAACCTACAACGAAAAAGAGAACATCCGGAAAATGATCCAGAAGGTGTTTTCTCTATCCAGAGATTTTCACCTGCTGATTGTTGAAGATAATTCACCTGACGGTACCGGGGACATTATCCGTTCCATGCTTCCTGATTATGAAGGACGTTTATTCATGCTTGAAAGAAAAGGGAAACTTGGTTTAGGTACTGCCTATATTGCAGGTTTCAAATGGGCTTTGGAACGGAATTATGAGTACATTTTTGAAATGGATTGCGATTTTTCACATAACCCTGAAGACCTTATAAGGCTCTATAATGCTTGCGCTACGGAAGGTGCCGACCTGGCGATAGGCTCACGCTATATTAAAGGGGTTAATGTTGTCAACTGGCCACTTGGAAGGGTGCTGATGTCCTATGGGGCCTCCATCTATGTTGATTTCATTACCGGGTTGCCTGTGAAGGATACTACAGCAGGATTCAAATGCTATCGTCGGAAAGTACTCAATACCATTGATCTGGATAAAATTCGATTTATGGGTTATGCCTTCCAGATTGAAATGAAATATACCACCTGGAAACTGGGGTTTAAAATCATCGAAGTGCCCATCATTTTTACTGATCGCACAGAAGGTACCTCGAAAATGAGCTCTAAGATTTTTAAAGAAGCCTTTTTCGGAGTGATCAGCCTCAGGTTTAAAAGAATAAGCCCCAGGGTTTGATAGTCTTATAATCCTCAATATTTCTTTTCCCCTTCTTCATGCAGTTTGGCAATTGTTAAGGCAACGTTTTATCTTTGTCCTGATAATCGCTAAGTATGAAAACAACGGTAATTTCAAATGCCCGGATTCTAAACGAGAATAAGATATTCGAAGGGGCAATCCTTATTGAAAATGGTTTAATTGTCCAGGTTGGAATTGCAAAGGATGCCTTTCCCCCGGATGCCGAAGTAATTGATGCCGGCGGTAAATTACTGATACCCGGAGTTATTGATTGTCATGTTCATTTCCGGGAACCGGGACTCACACATAAAGCCGACCTTGAAACAGAATCAAGAGCTGCAGTGGCTGGTGGGACAACCACATTCTTCGAAATGCCAAACACCCAGCCTCAAACAACTACCCTGGAATTCCTGGAAGATAAATATAGATTAGCCGCCGGAAAATCGCTGGCTAATTATTCCTTCTTCCTTGGGGCATCCAATGATAACCTGGATGAAATCCTGAAAGCAGATCCTAAAAATGTATGTGGTGTGAAATTGTTCTTTGGCGCTTCCACTGGAAATATGCTGGTTGACAGGATGGAAAGCATTGAAAAGATATTTCAGTATTCACCTGTCCCGGTTGCTGCCCATTGCGAGGATGAAAAGATTATCCGGAACAACACTAAACAGATGCAGGAGATTTATGGAGATGACATCCCTGTAGAGAAACATTCCTGGATTCGAAATCAGGAAGCCTGCTACAGGTCTACAGAACTGGCGATAGGACTTGCAAAGAAATATGGTACCCGTCTGCATATTACACATTTGTCTACAGAAGCTGAACTGGATTTACTGGATAAACTTACTCCACTTCAAAGTAAAAGGATCACCTCAGAAGTATGTGTGCACTATTTATGGTTTTCGGATGAGGACTATGAAAGATTAGGAACCCTGATCAAAGTGAATCCTGCCATAAAATCAAAAAAGGACCAGGAAGGATTATTGCGCGGGCTGATCGGGGGGAAAGTGGATATTGTTGCTACTGACCATGCTCCGCATCTGTTGAGTGAGAAAAAGAACCCTTATTCAAAGGCCCCATCCGGCACTCCGTTAGTGCAGCATTCACTGATGATCATGCTTGAACTGGTGAAAAGAGGCAAAATAAGCCTTGAAATGATGGTGGAAAAAATGTGTCATGCTCCGGCTATATGCTATGGAATCGAAAAACGGGGATTTATCCGACCGGGCTATCATGCAGATTTGGTTCTCATTGATTTAGAAAGTACATTCACGGTAGATAAGTCCAATATATTTTCGAAATGCGGATGGTCCGCATTCGAAGGGGAAACCTTTCATTCAAAAATTACCCATACATTTGTCAATGGCAACCTTGTTTATAAAGAAGGAATTTTCAATGAAGAAATTAAGGGTCAAAGAGTTACATTTAACAGATAATACATTCTGAAGATGAAAAAGTATTCCCTTGGCATATTACTCCTGATCACTTTCATGGCTTGCGGCCCCAGGAAAGTGATTGAATCTACCTATAAAAACGGAAACCCTAAGGTGATAAAATACTATGAAAAGGTGGATGGTAAAGATCAGCTGGTGAAGGAAGTAGTGTTCTATGAAAATAAGAACAGGAAAATGGAAGGTTCCTATTCAGGGGAGAAACGTTCCGGCACCTGGACTGCCTGGTATGAAAATGGGAAAGTCTGGAGTGAAGGAAGTTATCTGGATGGGAAGAGAAATGGACCGGGTATGGTATATCATGAAAATGGGAAGAAATATATTGAAAGTGTTTATGCCAATGATGAAAAGACTGGCAAATGGCGATTCTATGATACGGCAGGAAATGTGATTAAGGAGGTTAATTTTGACCTGATGAAAGCCGATTCTATTGCCGGGAAAAAATAGCTAGAAGGGGTGCCAAGGTGCCAAAGTGCCAAAGTGCCAAAGTGAAAATGCAAAGTGAAAAATGCAAAGTGCAAATTTGTGAGTGCCGGGAATCGTGCAGGGGAGCCAATTCTCTGGACTACGGGCAGTAGTCGAGTGGCAATTAAGTGAACACAAATGACACAAATCCAACAGCAGTCGTCGCGACCGGTTTGTCGCGTTCATTGCCGAGCCAATAGATAAGAGTCGTTTGCCAGGTGCCCCGAAGGGGAGCCTTTGGCTCTGAGTGCTGAGTGCCGTGTGCTGAGTGCCCCGAAAGGGAGGTGAGTGCCAGAAGGTAAATAATAGAACAAAAATGACACAAATCCTTCACAAATAGGCACAAGTAAATCCGTTTAAATCCGCGTGATGATCCGTTTTGTCCGCGTTCCATTTGCCGAGCCCAACGAACTGGTGCTGAAAACAAGTGAATGGTTAATACCTGATCAAGGTTGGACATAAAAAAAGCCGGATTAACCGGCTTTTTGAATAATTCAATTCGTCTGGAGCTTATTCAGCAATGATAACAAGGTATTTGGATGCACTCCAGAAATCAGTATAGTTTTTAACTACTAAACTATCTACAGCTTTCTTTCCAACAAGACTAAATGATCCGGCTGGATGAGTGGTCAATAAAGTAGCTTTCTTCTTGAAAACTGGAAGTCCTTTGAATTTAGTGATATCAATCTTTGTGAAATAGGTTTTATCGAAATCGGATTTCACGGTTTTACTTTTACCCAAGCCAATGAAACCACCTTCTTTGGTGATGATGTTCTTAGCTTTTAGTTCTTTGGTAGTTCCAACTACATAATAGGCGGTATTTAATTCTGCTGTCTTCTCAGCAATGGTTTGCTGTTTGTTCATGTTTTCGGAACTCAGGTTATCAACAGTCTGATTCAGATTGCTAACCTGGCTGCTGAGACCTTCAACCTTTATATTCAGCTTTGCCAGTTGATCTTTCAGGGTTGAAATTTCAACATCCTTATCTTCAATCTGTTTATTAAGAGATTCAATCATTTTTTCAAGCTCAACGATACGAACATCTGATTTCTTGAGCTTTGACTTGAGTTGTGCAACCAGCGCGCGGTTTTTCTGGAGGAGTTGGTATATAGCATTGATGTCACTGGTTACCTGGTCTTTGGCATTGGCCTGGAGTTCTGTGCCACCTTGAGTATTCTGGCTGATAATGTTTTCTTTCAATTTAATAGAGTCGAGATTGGATTGAATCTCGTTAAAAGCACGTACATAGGACATCACAGTGGTATCCTTTGCAAATCCAATAGCCATGAGGCTGTCGTTCTTTGCTTTCAGTCTTTCGATTTCAGCTTTTTGCTTGTTACAGCTCATGGTTAGTACCATTACCGGAACAAGCAGCAGGAATAGGATCTTTTTCATAGCTTGATTTTAGGTTTTCAAAATAACGTACAAAGGTAAAATTAATTGTCACAGAATATTAGTCTGCTCCTAAACATATATACATACAATTTAACTTATTGTTTGCCTGTGTATTTAATAAGAATCTCATGGAAAATCCTGAAGCAGTATAACTACCTTTGCCAATTCATTAAATAATTCGGAATGACAACCTATACACGAGTAATATTGAATAAAGGGAAAGATGAACCGGTCAGAAGATTTCATCCATGGGTCTTCTCCGGAGCTATCCAGGAAATTAAAGGGGATTACCGCGAGGGTGATATCGTTGAAGTGTTTTCCTCCGATCAGAAATACCTGGCCACCGGGTACCTCTTATCAGGTTCAATTGCAATAAAGTTGTTTTCTTTTAAACAGGAAGAAATCAATGATGCATTCTGGAAGTCTAAATTGCTGTCAGCTTTTAAAGCCCGGGAAAAATCGGGATTAACTGCCAATACAAACACCACAGCATACCGTCTGGTTCATAATGAAGGTGATTCGATGCCGGGACTCATCATTGATATTTATGGGGACCTTGCTGTGCTGCAAGCCCATTCTGTGGGGATGTATCAACTTCGGGAGAGTTTTGCAAAAGCATTAACAAAAATTTATGGAGGAAATCTGAAGGCCATCTTTGATAAGAGTTCTGAATCTCTGAAAAAAATGACAGGTTTCAGGGTAGAAGATGGATTTCTTTTAGGTGAAGGAGAAGAATTTGAAGTTTTGGAAAATGGACATAAGTTCCTGATTCATCCGGCTTCCGGACAAAAAACCGGGTTCTTCCTCGACCAAAGGGATAACCGTGAGATGATCAGCCGATATGCTGCAAAAGCTAATGTCCTGAATATGTTTGGCTATACAGGTGGTTTTTCGGTATATGCCGCAGCAGGTGGGGCAAAATCTGTGCATACCGTTGATAGCTCCCGTCCTGCTATCGAACTGGCAGAAAAAAACATGGAAATCAATGGTTTCAAAAAGAAACAGCATCAGGCAATTGTGGCTGATGCCAAAGAATATCTGCAACAAATGGAAGAAGGGGCTTACAACCTGATCATCCTTGACCCTCCGGCTTATGCTAAAACTATGGATGCCAGGAAAAAAGCTTTATCCGGGTACCGCTCCATAAATGCTTTGGCTTTTAAGAAGATAGCCCCTGGAGGTATCCTTTTTACTTTCTCCTGCTCCCAGGTAGTGGACCGGCAGATGTTTTTCTCCGCGGTTACTGCTGCTGCTATTGATGCCGGACGTAAAGTGAGAGTTCTGCACCAGCTTTCTCAACCGCCCGATCATCCCATTAACATTTTTCATCAGGAGGGCGAGTATCTTAAAGGATTGGTGCTCAGTGTGGAGTAGCTGAAACCTTTCGACTTTAAATTATTGTATTTTTATCCATGAACTTGTCAAGATGAAAAGTGAGAAAATTTAGATATTTTCTTTTCAGTCTGGGCAACTTTTCCGGTTTTGCGTGTTTAATCCATAGCATACCTGTTTCATGTTGTCAGAATCCGCTTTGATACAAGGAGTTAAAAAGAGAGACCGTCGGGCTTTGGAAGAGCTTCATGACAGGTTCGCTCCTGTATTGTTGGGTCTGAGCATCAGGTATTGTGGCAATCGCCATGATGCAGAGGATGTGCTTCATGATTCCCTGATCAAAATACTATCCGGCATCGATAAATTCACCGAACGGCCGAATAACTCCTTCGAAGGTTGGTTGAAAAAGATTACGGTGAATACAGCTTTGAATTTTATTCGGGATAGGTCACGTCACCAAAAATGGATTGAACCGGATGCCACTGCTTCAGAGGCTGAGGATGAGGATGCGGAAGAATCACTGATCTCTGTAGCAGCAACCATCGGGAAAGAGAAGCTCATGCAGATGATCTGTGAATTACCTGCAGGTTACCGCATGGTTTTCAACATGTATGTATTTGAAGAATACTCACATAAAGAAATTGCAGAAGTGTTGAATTGTTCGGAAAGCACCTCAAAAACCCAGCTTTTCAAGGCAAGGACAATGCTTAAAAAGAAAGTAACTGAAATTTTGAACAAACAAATAATTACCCAATGAAAAGGGAAACCCATCCTATTGATGATCTCTTCAGGGAAGCCCTGAACGATCATCCCGTGGCTCCCTCCAACGCATCACGAAGCCATTTCCTGGAGGAAGCTTCTGTTGGAGGCATCATTAAAGGCACCCCCCGGTGGCCCTGGCTCAATATATTCCTGATCGCAGGATTCATTGGTGTAGCCGTTGTTCTATACTTCCTTTTCTTACAAAAGCAGGAAACAGCTCCAGGTGTTACTGCAAAGGAAGAAATAGCTGCAACCCAAACCCCTGTTGCAATCCAGCCTGAAACTATAATAAAAAAATCATCTACCGAAAATAAACAAGTCAATACTGCTCAAAATCAGGACCAGCAGTCTATCGCCAGTATAAATACCGATAAAACCAAGTCCCGGAATAATTCAATGGATGTAAATACAAGGAAACCGAAATGGGAGGAGGTAGATAGTCCGGCTCAACCAGTTCATTCCACGAATTCTCAAAAAAATACCGAAACCTTAGCAATTAACGGATTGCCAAATCCAAACACAGAGATAGTTTCTCTAAAAGAACCTCTGTCAGTAATTACCGAACCAGCATCTTCCAACGCTCCTGATAAAGCTGAAGTAAAGTCTTCTTCAGAAAATGACAGTCCTCAGGATCAACCTTCTCAAATGCCGGAAGATAAGAACGAAGGCAATAATCAGCCCTCTCCGCCTGGTTCATCCAGTCCGTCAGTACCCAAAGGACCAGCATTCGGTTTTACGCCTTATTTAAGGTATAATATTGAAATGAACCTCAACAGAAATGATGAGAACCTGGTACATACATTAGGGATTGAAGGCCGAATGAATTATGGTAAATTTTATGTTCAG
Organism: Bacteroidales bacterium; assembly: GCA_016707785.1. NCBI lineage: Bacteria > Pseudomonadati > Bacteroidota > Bacteroidia > Bacteroidales > Bacteroidales bacterium. The sequence continues at coordinate 67,679 of JADJGZ010000032.1, forward strand.
TCGGGAGCTTCCTTCCTGATCAGAAACGGCCAAAAGAACAACAAAATCCTGTTAAATGAGTACCTGGGGAATTATAAGAAATTAGATTCCATCACATTCAATTGGGACCAGAAACAGTATCATCTCCTTCCAACTTATCATCTGTCGGAAACAGAGGTGTTCGATAGCACCGTTAAACAGGATGAATACTTTATTCAGAAACAATACAGAAAGGTTAGGATTCCTCTAATGCTGGGTTACCAGGTCATGGAAAAAGGCCGGTTTACCCTGGGAATTCAATCAGGCTTTGAATGGGATCTTTACCTGGGTTCCGATGAAAAGTCGGGCAGATATGAGGCCGGAATGAATAAAGTGGTAAGTGTCGATTACCTCCCCGATCCCCTTGCAAGGAATCTTGTGTATTGGAAGTCGGATATTTCTATTGGCTGCCGCATTACTAAACGGATGATCCTGCTGGCAGAACCTCACATAAAATATTTGCTGAATCCTATGGAATCCTCGTCAGGAGCGGACCTCGAGATATGGAGTCCCATGATTAAAGGCTCAGTAATCATTGAATTTTAATTTTTTCGGGCAACTATTTTTCAGCCCTGTGTTTTAATTGAAACGAACTACCCGGTATTTCATCTTACTCACAAAACCAGATTCATTTTTAAAAAACTGCTCTATGAAAAAGCTCTATCTATTATTCCTCATGTGTATGCTTGCCTTTATGGCTTCAGCTCAAACATTTGTGGTCATTTCAGGAACGGTAAACGATATCAATACGGGCATGCCCATCGTTAACCAGGCTGTACTTGTCCAGAGCGATTCCACCGGAGGATTTATCTATGTCAATACTGTATACACCAATCCTAACGGGTATTATCTTGATACAGTTCCTGTGATTTCTCCAGCGCTTCCAACGGTGATTACTGTTTCCACTATTGATTGCCAGGACTTTGCGGTAACCTTTTGCCTTACCGTAGCTCCCGGGGTCGGACAGGTTACACAAAACTTCCTGATTTGTCCGCCCATTAATAATTGTGTGGCTGATTTCACTTATTTCCAGGGCCCACCTCTTTCGGTTCAGTTCTACAACATGTCAACAGGGGGCAGTTCAAACCTTCAGTGGAATTTTGGAGATGGGAATATTTCTTATCTGCCCAATCCGGTTCATACCTATGCATCAGCAGGTTCGTATTATGTTACCCTTACCTCAGGTTATCCAAATACCAACTGTTATGATTATGAGACGAAAATCATTCAACTGGGAGATACTACTTCCTCAGGTTGCCAGGCTTACTTCTATGCCTACCAGGATCCGATAAACTCTTCAATCGTTCAGTTTGAAAATCAATCTGTTGGAAATATTGAAACCTTTACCTGGTTATTTGGCGATGGGACCAGCACCACGGTGACCTCCCCTGGTAATCCTAATGTGACGCATCAGTACAATGCCCCGGGTGTTTACAATGCCTGCCTGACTGTTCAGGGTATTGATTCACTTTGTTACAGCAATTTCTGCAGATTGGTTGTGATTGATTCAATTCCTAATGTTTGCCAGTCAAGTTATACATATAGTCCATTGCCAGGAGCCACCTCGAATACCATTCAGTTCTACAATACCTCCATTTCTTCCACCCAGCTTAATTATTACTGGAATTTCGGGGATCCGACTTCAGGTACCAATAATAGTAGTATCATAGCCGATCCGATACATACCTTTCCTTCCCTTCCTTACCCGGCTTACTACCAGGTATGTCTTACCATCATGAGTGACGACACCAGTTGCTTTGATACCTTCTGTCAGGAAGTGGTTATCAATCCGGCCAATTCCTGTTCTGCGGCCTTCACTTACGCTCCTTCACCCAATGGATCGAGTTATATCACTTTCACTGACCTTTCTATAGGTAACATCGACAGCTGGACCTGGCAGTTTGGGGATGGTACAGCGCAAACCATTTATGCTCCCAATAATCCAAACATTACACATACCTACCAGGCTCAGGGAGTTTACACTGCTTGTCTTTTTATTCAGACCACCGACAGTTGCTCATCTACCTATTGCCTGGATGTGATTGTTGGTGATACACTACCCGGTTGTCAGTCCTATTTTAGCTATGACCTTATTTCCGGAAATAATGTTGCTCAGTTCTTTGACCATTCAACAGGCAATCCTACCCAATGGTCATGGGATTTCGGTGATGGATTTACCTCAACCGAGCAGAATCCTATCCATGAATTTGAGGTCAGCGGACCCTACAGCACTTTCAATGTATGCTTAACAATTTGGAACACTAGTACCAACTGTTACGATACCTTCTGTAAACTCGTCATCCTTACCAATAACCAGGGTTGTGAAGCTGATTTTACAGTCAACCCGGCACCTGGTAGCTTGTCAACTTTCCTTTTCGACGACCAGTCAGTGGGTGATATCGAATCCTGGACATGGGATTTTGGTGATGGTACTGTTGAAACCATTACTGCACCCAATAGCCCTGATGTATCCCATACTTTCTCAAATCCGGGTTACTATATGGTTTGCCTGGTTATTCAGGGTGCTGATAGCTGCTCATCTACAAAATGTTCTATCGTTGCGGTAATGGATACTATCTGGAGCTGCCAGTCGCAATTCACCTATTATCCTATGGATTCGCTGAATACAGGTGCTAATACCTTCCAATTTGTTGATCTCTCCACCGGTAATCCTGAACAATGGTACTGGGACTTTGGTGATGGATCAGTTTCCTACGATCAGAACCCTGTTCATACCTATCCATCTATCGGAACTTATTATGTCTGCCTGACTATTGGAGGCCCGAATTGCCAGAGTGTTTGGTGTGCAGAAGTCCAGGTGGCACCAGCCGGCAATTGCGCCAGTTACTTCACCTATTATAACCTTGGCCTTACTGTGAACTTCCAGGGCATGATGCTTGATCCTACCATCAGTGCTGTTACTTTCGAGTGGGATTTCGGTGATAATCAATCCGCTACAGGACCTTCTGCCGTGCATACCTATACCAATCCGGGGATATACTATGCAACCCTTGTGACTACGAGCTACTGGAATGGCATGGTTTGTACCTATAGTTCTTCACAAATGATTACCGTTGGTGATAGTACTGTATGGAATCAGATCTACGGACAGGTATTTGCAGGGAATTTCCCCATGCAGCAGGGTATGGTTATGCTGATGTCAGTGGATACCACGAATACCTTCGTGCCTTTTGTTGACATTGCCATGATCGATTCATCAGGTGTGTATTATTTCCCAATGGTCCCACAAGGTAATTACGTGATCTATGCCATTCCGTTTGAATATGGCTATTTACCAACTTACTACGGAAATGTATTATACTGGCAGGATGCTACGGTTATTAATCTTGGGACTGCCGCCAATCCATATAATATCAACCTGATTGAGGGTGATTCCTATGTACCTGGCAATGGTAATATTGAAGGAGAAATTACACAGGGTGATTTCAGCAGTTCATTAATTGATAAGGTAACTATGCTGCTCAAAGATTCCCAGGGGAATGTTATCCTGTATTCCCAGGTAGATGAAGCCGGACTTTTCGAATTCCCGCAACTGGCCTACGGAACTTATTATCTCTATGCTGAAATGGCAGGTTGTTACAGTCAGAGTATAATGGTTGTTATCGATGAAGCAACACCAACTGTAACTATCAACCTGAAACTCAGTGGTAACAACATTCTTGGCCGCAACGATCAACAACTGGTGCTGGATGCTGGCGTGGTATATCCAAACCCTGTGAAAGAAACCGCCCGGATCTCCATCAGATTGAGTAAAGCCTCGGATCTGAATATTGAAATTCTTAATATGAGCGGACAGGTGGTTGACTACCTTAATGAAAGTATTGGAACCGGGGAAAACCTTGTGTCAATTCCTGTGAAAAATCTGGCCCCCGGCATCTATTCACTCAGGATCTATACCTCGGATGGATTACTCCTGAACAGGAAACTCGTGAAAACAAACTAATTTCTGCTTGTTTGGGTCAAAACGAAACCGCCGGCATTGTGCCGGCGGTTTTTATTTTGGTATTGCCATGGTATTCCATGGTTAAATCGGTTTTTATTTTCCCATAGACATGGCATTCCATGGCGATAGCGGACAATATAATCATAGAGCCAAGGCATGCCTTGGCTCCGGAAATTATCGGATAATATATTCGTAGAGCCTAGGCATGCCTAGGCTCTACGGTGGTTTTTAAATGGTTAGATTAGAGACAAGGCGTGCCTTGTCTCTACGGCGTTACCACGCCTCCTTGTCGTGTTTTAATTTATCGATTAGCCTCCGGCTTTTCTTGGTGGGACGGCCGGCTCCACGATCGCGGTATTCCGCATTGGTTGCTTCGATGAGCTTCACACGGTCATATTCTGACTGGGGGGTTAGGTCCTCCATATAATCCGGCACCAATTTGGCTCCCAAACGACTTTTAGGGAATTGCTTAACCTTTACGGTTTTGAATAGCGGGTTGAGGCTAACGGAGATCACATCTCCAATTTTAAGATCCTTAGCAGGTTTCACATTTACCCCATCCATCTTAATCTTTCCTGCTTTGCAGGCATCGGTGGCCTGGCTGCGGGTCTTGAACAGGCGGACTTCCCACAGCCATTTATCCACTCTTAAGGATTCATTCTCCATACTGAAATAACACGTTTTTCTTTGAATACCTACTTCTTCCTGAAATAGACTTCCATTGGGGCGCCATTGAATTCATAAAGTTCCCTGATCCTGTTTTCTGCAAAACGCATATAGGGCTCCTTTACATATTGTGGTAAATTACAGAATATTACGAAACTGGGATAAGGCGTCTTCAACTGGGTGACATATTTTATCTTCACCTCTTTACCTTTATACATAGGAGGAGGTGAATTGGAGAAAATAGGCAGCAGCGCATCATTCAGCTTGTGTGTGGGAATATGCCGGGTCCTGTTTGCAAACACTGCTGTTGCAATCTCAAGGGCTTTATGTATGCGTTGTTTATTGATCACAGAAGTAAACAGGATTGGAACATCGGTAAACGGGGCAATACTCTTTCTGATATTTGCCTCATAATCCCTGGCAGTATTGGTTTCACGCTCCACGAGATCCCATTTATTCACCAGGATAACGATGCCTTTATGGTTCTTCTGGATGAGATTAAAGATGTTCTGATCCTGTCCTTCAAAACCTAATGTAGCATCTATCACCAGGAAACACACATCTGAACTCTCAATAGCCCTTATTGAACGCATTACTGAATAGAACTCAAGATTTTCAGTCACTTTTGTCTTCTTTCGCAATCCTGCGGTATCCACCAGGAAAAAATCGAAGCCAAATGATTTATAGCGGGTAAAAATGGAATCACGGGTAGTACCGGCCACAGGGGTAACAATATTCCTCTCATTTCCCAGTAATGCATTGATGAAGGAGGATTTTCCTACATTTGGCCTGCCCACAACCGTAAAGCGTGGCAGATCTTCTGTCACTTCTTCAACAGTATTCGTATAATCCTTTACTATCGCATCCAGCAAGTCTCCGCTACCAGTTCCGTTAGAGGCTGATAAAGGATAAATTTCGTCAAAACCAAGGCTGTAGAATTCACCCATGATATGCTCCAGGTTGGGGGTGTCCACTTTATTCACCGCGAGGAAGGATTTCTTGCCTGAACGACGGATCATGTGCGCAACATCTTCATCCAGGGGAGTGAGCCCTTCACGGCCATCCACAAGGAAAAGGATACTGTCGGCTTCTTCAATTGCTAATTCAACTTGTTTATGGATGGCTTGTTCAAAAATATCATCACTTCCAATCATCACACCGCCAGTATCGATCACCGAAAACTCGATGCCATTCCAGTCGCTATGTCCATAGTGCCTGTCGCGGGTCACACCACTGGTAGGATCCACAATGGCTTCCTTTGAGCCGGTAAGGCGGTTGAATAATGTACTTTTCCCTACATTCGGTCGGCCGACAATGGCCAGAATATTGCTCATAAACCTGGTTCTATCTTATTTAGCTAAATTGCTGGAAAGGTTCTCGTTAGAAGCTGCAAAGGTAGCATTTTTCCTTTGGATTCCACGAATCTGTCGGCTAATGGGTGAATCGTTGTATCGTTAAGTGTTCAGGAGGCAGAAATAAAACGCTTGGGTAGAAAAAGAACATTAATCCGTCGAGTGATGGACAAATCGCTGAATATCAGACAATAGAAACAAATATGAATCATTGTATTCATGACGTTAATTTTTAATAACTATTGAGCCTCATTGATATCTCAACCAGCCCTTTGGAGCAAAGAATCGAAAAGTGAACAATCCCTCAGTGTTCTTAAGTGTCCTGACTGTCTATATGGTTTTTAAAAATCTGCCCAAGCGCCAATTCTCCTAATTCAACCATCTACAACCGTCATTCACCGGAGAAAATTATCTTTCCCACCCTTTTGGGTCTAACTTTGTCCAAACTCTTAAAACTATGAAAGTCTTCTTCCTGGTCATTATGATCCTTCACGGACTTATCCACCTCATGGGATTCACCAAAGCATTCCAGTTTGCTGAACTCAAAGCCCTTACACAGCCTATTTCTACCACATCTGGCATATTCTGGCTCCTGACAGCCCTGCTTTTTATCCTTGCATCCATCCTTTGGATATCCGGACAAAAATCATGGTGGATTTTCTCTGCCATAGCCATCATACTCTCGCAGGTGTTGATCATCATGTACTGGAAAGATGCCAAAGCCGGTACCATTGCAAACATACTTCTCATTCTTCCTGTGCTTATGGCCGGAATGAATACCCTTCCCTCAGCCTATCAGAACCGGTTCAGGGAAGAAACAGCAAAAAGGATTACCGGGATAACGGCTCCGTCCATCATCACCCTCTCTGACATTGATTCACTTCCCCCACTTATTCAGAAGTATCTCATTTATACCGGGTCCATCGGCAAGCCTGCTGTGGTGAATTTTGAAGCGCGGATGACCGGAAGCATGAAAAGGGACTTAAAGAGTGACTGGACAAACATAGAAGCCCATCAGACTGAATTCTTCAATGAACCGGCCAGGTTGTTTTACATTCAATCAAGCCTGTTTGGTATTCCCTTCGACGGCTTCCACTATATGCACGGAACCACAGCTACGATGCAGATCAAAGTAGCCTCGCTTTTCCAGGTGGTGGATGCAAAAGGGGAGAAGATGGACCATAGCGAGACTGTCACACTTTTCAACGATATGTGCCTGTTGGCTCCTGCCACACTCATCGATCGCAGAATTGCCTGGGAAACCCTTGATGACACGCATGTAAAGGGGACTTTCACCAACCGGCATATCACCATTTCAGCCATCCTGACTTTTAACGATAAAGGGGAACTGGTAAATTTTAAATCTAACGATCGCTACCTCTCTGCTGATGGCAAAACCTACCAGTCATTTCCCTGGTCCACCCCCTGTGGTGATTACAAGGATTATAACGGACGACGCCTTGCCAGCCGCGGAGAAGCTATCTGGCACATGCCTGAAGGGGAGTTTTGCTATGCGAAGTTTAAGCTGGAAGAATTGATGTCTAATGTTTGATGTCGGATGTCGGATGTCGGATGTCGGATGTTTGATTTCGGATGTTTGATGTCGGATGTCTGATGCATGTCGATTTTTAATGTCGGGGGAGCTTCTTTGGGTGTTTGCGGATTTTATTTTTGGACTTGGTTCTTGGCTCTTAGTTCTTTCTTCTTGAGACTTGGCACTTGTATCTTGGAACTTGGAATTTGGGGCTTGGATTTTGGAATTTGGGACTTGGAATTTGGAACTTGGATCTTGGTCCGCAGGCTGGCGGATGGAACTTGGTCCGCCGGCTGGCGGATGGATCTTGGTCCGCCGGCCAGGAGGGCTTATTCGCCGACAGATATTTCGTCCAGCAGTTTTTTCAGCCTGTCGAGATGTTTTCCGTAGGCTTGCCGGAACATCCATCGTGCTGAAAAGAAACTGAGCGGTACCGAGATGATGATAACGATCAGCAGTGTCCAGAGTACGAGTGGATTTGTAAGCAGCTGTTCCACCGTTTTCCCTGATCCGACGGTGCCTCCAAGGAAAAATCCCCCGGTAGCGGCGAATGGATAAACAAAGAGTCCAACCCATTCCTGCAGCTTCCACCAGCGCATAAAAGTTCTGTGATTCCTCTCAATTTCCTCCCTGATGGTAAGCGAGGGTGATATACTTGAAGGTGTTTTCCGGTAAAGAATCCAGCTGTAGGCTATCAGCCAGGTGTTGAAGGCAATCAGAAGGACTACCACCGATTGTACCTGCCAGATAGGGAAGTAGAAAAGAATGAGAATATATCCCAGGGTGATCAGGATGCCCCAGCCTATGCCAATGAGCAGGTTGGTCCTTAGTTTTCGCAGCGGATGAAGTGATGCCGGCGGATGATACACTGGCTTATCCAGGATGTTCTCCAGCAGGCCATCCTTTTCATCGATCGATTTCCATGTATTTTCGAGATCCATAACTATGCCTTGAAGAATTTTATCAACTGTTGTTTTGAGCGATGAAGCCTGACGCCTACCAGGTTTGGCGACATCCCCATGATTTCACTGATTTCCTGGTTTCCGTAACCGTCGAGGTGCAATGATACCAATGCCTTGTCGATTTCAGGAAGGGAGCGGATGCCCTTGTAAAGCATCTCTTTTTCATCACCGGGAGTGGTTGTAAGATGCGATTCGTATTGTTGCAGGTCGTGTGAATACTGCAGGCGGTTTTCTTTCCTTTTCAGGGTTAACAGGGTGTGCAGACAAAGCTTATAAAGCCAGGTGCTGAATTTCGAGTCACCCCTGAAATCGGGATACGACTTCCAGGCCTGCAGGACGATTTCCTGGTAGAAATCCTTTTTATCCTCAGCCGTATCCGCATAAAGATGCACCAATTTGTAGATGATGCCCTGGTACTCTTTCAGTTTAGCCAGAAATTCCTTTTCGCTCACTATCCTTTGGTGTTAATGGGGTTACTTCATAGCCCAGGTTTCTCAAAAGGCTTACCAGTCCGTTTGCTCCGCTAAGATGAAGGGCTCCCACAGCAATAAACAGCGATTTATCCTTCATCAGGCCCGGAAGCTGGTCTGCCCAGGCAAAGTTACGGTCATCCAGCAGGATTTTAAGCTCTTCCGGTTTATAGGTGCTTGTGTACATCATTTCTTCAAGCCCTTTAAAATCAGCCTGCCGGTAAGCCTTATTCATGGTGAAGAGGTATTCCTGTGCCGGCTTCGGGTCATAGAAGGTTTCAGTCATGATTTCTACCTGGCGTTCAAGGCTTACTGAGCCAAACAGTGCCTTCACCTGGTCGTGGATGGTCTCCAGTCCGAGCACCTCTTTCCCTTCAGCCTTTCCTCTTTCCTGGAAATAGGCATCCAGGGCGATTTCACCTTCAGGATTCGGAAGATACTTTTGTTGAGTGATCAGCATAGCGATTGCTGTAACGGCAGTGGGATTCAGGACATTGAGCTGCTCCAGCGGCATCCCCGCCTCCTTTTGGAACCAGGCATCCACTTTCTGAAAGACCGAATCCGGAAGTAATTCTTTCAATGTGGTGCCCTGAAGCATTGAAGCTGCCATCATGGGAGCCTGCATATTGCTGTCGATCAGGAGTTCGCCAACAATGGCATCAGCTTCCTGGAACGATTTCATCACTATGGGCAATGAATCCGCGAAGGAATTACTCAGCAGGTGAAAAGTGCCGAAGAGATAGGAAGGTTTCTTCAGGCCGTTGCCACTCACTTTCCAGAAAAGGGAAGAGGAAGTTTGGGCGAAAGTAGCGCCAACAAAGAGGAGGAATATGAAGGTGATGATTTGCTTTTTCATGATGATTATTTGTTAAAGTATTGAATGATGAGATAAGTGAATCCTGCAAAAACAAAGGTAAGATGTCCCAGTAACCAGGCCTTGTGCGTCCAGTGACGGTCGGGCCAGCTGATGGTGGGATTAAAAGGATCGAAGATAAGGGCAATTCCCATATTGGTGACAGCATTCCCCAGCTGATTGCTGAGAAGGTAGTAGATCGACAGTACAACGAACATTCCATAGAACAGTCTATAGATCATGGGGTTGTATAGCTTTGATGCGGGGTTTTTAGTTTCCATAATTTGTTTTCTTTAATAGTAGCAGGAGCCAGGAAAATATTACAGGCGTACTGAAAAAAATTGTATATAGCAGATAATCAGGTGGTAATAACAGATTTAAGAATCCAGAATTCAGGAGTCAGAATCCAGAATAATAAAAGTTTCGACTAAATCTTATGGCTACTCTAATACCTGATTTCTTGCGGCTTTTGGCAGACGGATGAATTATGGGATTTTGAATTTTACTGATATGAAATAGCGTCCTTGCGCTTCCCTAGCGTCTTCGCGGTTAATAAATCTACATCACAGGTAAATTTCGCCTGAGGCTAGATAATGGAACACGAATTACACGAATTTCAGCACGAATTAACACGAATTAACTCCAAATCAAACATCTAACTTTATAAGATTATTGATCCGCCTTAATCCGCGTAGGAATCCGCGTCATCCGCGTTCCATCTACTCCAGTCAATGCACCAGTCTCAAATCAATCCGCAATCCGAAATCAAAAATTCGCAATCAACTTCCCTCTTAAGCCATCCAACATCCAACATCCTCCATTCACCCCATTTCTTTTCCCCATTTTAACATCCACCGATACATTTGCCGAAAAAAAAGCAATGAAAAGTCCGCACGAATCTATGACCCCCGGAGGCGTTGGCCCCATGCTCATCCTGATAACCCTTCCCTATGTCGCCCTGGTTCTGATCATGATGAACCTGATGCCCGATTTTCTGAAGCTCAGCTTTCTTGAAGTTACCTGGGTGAAATACCTCGCATATGTACTAATCGGTGCCGGTGTGATCTTCTGGATCAGTTCCGTGATCACCTTTGGCAGGAACTTCTCAAAAGGAACCCTTATCACCACCGGGACTTACGGCCTCTGCCGCAATCCCATCTATGCCTCCTTTATTGTCTTCATCCTCCCCGGACTCGCATTGCTGTTTGCCTCCGGACTCCTCTTCTCCATCACCATAGTTTTTTACCTGAACTTCAAGCTCTGTATCCATGGGGAGCGGATGATTTTACGCCGCACTTTTGGCGATGCTTATCTTCAGTATGAAAAAGAAGTTAGGGAGGTGTTGCCAATCCCTAAATAATTAAATAATTCGACAATTCGACAATTCGACAATTCGACAATTTGACAATTAGACAATTTGAAAATTTGAAAATGGAGTCCGAATGTGACTATTGGCAAAAATAAATCCGTGAAAATCCGTCTCGAATTCGCGTCATCCGCGTTCCATTATTTGCCATAATGATAATTGACCTTTAATATGGAAACACTCCCCAACAAATCCCTTGCAGGCGTATGTGGTGTATTTTGTAATGCCTGTGCAATATACCAGTACACACAACAAAATAATGAAGCAGCCCTGAACCTTATCGCGCAGCGCATGAATGTCCCGCAGGATGCCATACGCTGCACCGGTTGCCGTACCACCACCAAAACAGCCTACTGCAGCAACTGCCATATGATCCGTTGCGCCTCCGGAAAAGGCCTTGATTTCTGTGGCGAATGCCCCGACTTCCCCTGTAAAGAACTGGAGGATTTCAAATCGAAGATGCCCCACCGTGTCGAAATCTATGAATCCCTGGAAAGAATAAAGCAAGCCGGCTGGGAAACCTGGTATACCGAGATGATGGAACATTTCACCTGTCCCGGCTGCCATAAGATCAATGGCTGGTACGATATACAATGCAAATCCTGCGGCCATGACCCCGGCAGCCCTTTCGCCGACAAGCATAGGGAGGTTTTATCCACCCGGAAACCTTTATAATTCTTTATCCTCTCGCCCTCTCGCCCTCTCACCCTCTCGCCCTCTCACCCTCTCACCCTCTCGCCCTCTCGCCCTCTCGCCCTCTCGCCCTCTCGCCCTCTCGCTCACCCTCTCCCCCTCTCTCCCTCTCTCTCTCTCTCCCTCTCTCCCTCTCCCCCTCTCTCCCTCTCTCCCTCTCTCTCCCTCTCTCCCTCTCTCTCTCTCTCCCTCTCTCTCCCTCTCTCCCTCTCCCTCTCTCCCTCTCGCCCTCTCGCCCTCTCACCCTCTCACCCTCTCGCCCTCTCACCCTGTCCTTGCAGTGAAAACTTATCAGGATGGATCCGTTTCATGCGGAGGTGCCTTATGATGGATCTTCTGCTTGAGGAACATAAAGGCATAATACAGTGACGGGAAAGCAAATACCAGCAAGATCGCCAGCAAAGCAAATATCCCCCCGTCGTTAGCATTGCCCGTTGCCGCAGAAGCCCCCAGGCAGCTCAGAAGGAATAAAAGAAAAAATGCCTT